>JAYPLH010000077.1:0-5558 GCA_038365355.1 Fidelibacterota bacterium | reverse complement strand
ATGTATTCCTTCATGTTGTCGTTCCAGGTGCTCTCCCTTTCATTTTCACAGGATTGGAAATAAGTGTCGGAGTGGCGTGGTTTTCACTTGTGGCAGCAGAAATGGTATCAGGAGAATTTGGATTAGGTTATATGATAAATGATTCGTACATGAATATAACCTACGTTTCAATGGTAATTGCCATGCTTACTCTAGGATTTTTTGGATGGATAACTTCAGCTTTTGTAAGATGGGTTGGAAATAGAATGATGCAATGGAGAGTTAAAGCACTCGCACTTGAAGGAAGATAATGGCTGAAAAAAACACCAAAGGTGCTATAAGCATTAGAAATGTAACTAAGATTTATGATCCGGAAGGGGTCAATGTTATGGCCGTTGATGATTGTTCTTTAGAGATTAAGTCGGGTGAAGTTTGCATGATTGTAGGACCTTCAGGATGCGGAAAGACAACATTATTAAATGCCATAGCAGGATTTCATTCAATTACAGAAGGTGAGATTTATTTGGATAATGAAATTCTATGTGGACCTAATAAGCCCCTTGCTGACCAGGGCTCTGATAGAATAGTTGTTTTCCAACATGGTGCTCTTTTTCCATGGAAGACCCTTCAAGAAAATGTTGCATATGGTCCAATAGTCCAAAAAGTATTGCCTAAAAATGAAGCTCTTGATAAAGCCGGAAGTTTACTAGAAGAGGCTGGCATTGGTGATATGATGAAAAAATATCCAGGAGAAGTTTCATCTGGTATGGCTAGAAGAGCAGAAATTGTTCGAGCTTTAATAAATAATCCAAAAGTATTATTACTGGATGAACCATATAGAGCAATGGATGCATTAACAAAATCAATAATGCATGAATCTTTACTAGAAGTATATGATAAAACAAATGTTACAATATTTTTTATAACACATGATCTTGAGGAAGCAATTTTTTTGGGTGATAAAGTTGTCGTTATGACAACCAGACCAGCAAAAACAAAATTAATTCTTGATGTTGACATTCCCAGGCCTCGAAATTATCAAGTACTTTCTTCTGAAAAATTTCGAGTGTTAGTAAATGAAGCAAAAGATGCTGTTCACGAAGAAGCTATAAAAGCTTTTGAAGCAGGGGAAAGAGAGTTAGCATAATTAAAAATAAGTAAAATAAATGACTAAAAAAATAATAAAAGTATTAAAAAGTCAAACATTCGCTAGAGGAGTAATTGCTTTATTAGGTTTTATTATTATATGGGAATTTCTTTCAAAGTATGTCCCTTTACTGACAGGAATTACTCTTCCTTGGATTGGTCACGTACCACCACCTACTGAAGTAGTCGATGCATGGAGTGATGTCGTATTCTTACCTGGATATTGGGAAAGTTGGTACATGAGTTCTGGAAGAGTTTTTGCGGGTTTTATAATGGCGCAAATTATAGGAATACCTTTTGGATTAGCTTTAGCTGTCAATAGATATTTTAAGGACATCTTTTTTCCTCCATTTGAAATTTTAAGACCAATTCCGCCTCTAGCCTGGGTACCTGCGTCAATTGTTTTTTGGCCGACGACAGAAATGTCCATCGCATTTGTTACCTTTTTAGGTGCTTTTTTTACTATAGTCATCAATGTTTTAGGAGGTGCAAAAAGTATCGATATCCGATATCTAAGAGCCGCTCAATCAATGGGAGCCTCTCAATGGCACTTATTTACAAAAATCATACTTCCTGGAACATTGCCTTCAATCTTTACAGGAGCCGCTGTTGGAATGGGTATAACATGGGAAGTAGTTTTGGCAGGTGAAATGATTTCCGGAGGCGGTGGACAACAAGCAAGTGGAGGTTTAGGCTTTTTTATTTGGAGTTCTTATATGGGTGGAACAGTAGCTTCAGTTATTGTGGGCATGATTTCAATTGGCATTGCAGGTTACTTATCTAGTTCATTAATAAGATTTATAGGAAGCCGGTCAATGCCATGGAGAAACCTTTTCTAGATTAATTCAAAAATTATGGATGAGATTAAATTAGAAATTAAGAATATTTCTAAAGGTTTTGGAGAAATATATAATAGAGAAGATATACTTGAAGACTTCGACTTAAAAGTCATGTCAGCAGAACTGTTAGTTCTCGTAGGCCCATCAGGTTGTGGAAAATCTACTTTTGTGAATTTAATCGCAGGTTTTGACAAAGTAGACACCGGCTCAATTATCATGGATGGTAAGGAAATTAATAAGCCAGGTAATGACAGGATGGTAGTATTTCAAGAAACAGCACTTATACCATGGCAGACTACTATTGATAATATAACTTTTGGTCCATTAATTCGAGGAGAAGATAAATCAACTATTGAAAAAGATGCTGAAACATTGTTGGAAAAAGTTGGATTAATTGAATTTAAAGATAAATATCCTATCCAGTTGTCGGGGGGAATGCAAAGAAGGGCGGAATTAGCTAGAGCGATGATCAATAGGCCTGAAGTAATGATAATGGATGAACCTTTTCGTGGTTTAGATGCAATGTCTCGAGAGCTTATGCAAGATTTTTTCGTCAAATTATTTGAGGAAAATAGAAAAACTAATATTTTTGTTACTTCAGAAATTGATGAAGCAATTTTTTTAGCTGATAGACTTGTTGTGCTAACTAACAAACCCACCAAAGTACGTAAAATTATTAATATTGACCTTCCAAGACCTCGAAGCTTTGAAATGCTGAGATCTAAAGAAGCTTATGATTATAAAAGAGAGGCAATGGAATTACTCCATGAGGAAGCAATGAAAAGTTTCACATCTAAAGATGATGTCGGAAATGAGTTCATGAAAGCATATTCGAATAACTGAAAATTATTATTGAAAATTATTTATTCTTATTAGAAAAATCTGTTATCTTCACCCTCGCAATTATTGGTGCCCTCCTAGTTTTTTCTTGTTCCTTAAATTTTTTTAAATCAAAGAAAATAAGTAAGTTTTTTTATTACTCCGGCTATACTTGCACATTTTTCAGTATAGCCTTATTTATAATAAAAGGATTCGTTATTTGATTTTGAACATCTTTTATTTAAAATCTTACTGTGATTAAAGTAAATAATATTTTTAAATCATTTAAAGAAGTAGACGTTTTAAAAAATGTAACATTTAACTTTGAAAAAGGAGCCATCGTAGGTTTTTTAGGGCCAAATGGAGCCGGTAAAAGCACCTTAATTAAGATAATGACTGGGATTATGAGTCCAGATAAAGGAACTATTTATATAAATAACGAAAATATAGCAGAAAATAGGAACATAACAAAAAGTAATATAGGTTATATCCCTGAAGTACCAAATGGTTTTAATAATTTAACTGTTAAGGAATTTTTATTTTTTTGTGGAGAATTAAGGAGTTTAAAAAAGGACATAATAGAATCAGAATTGGATTTGATTGATCAGCAATTTCAAATAAAAGATATCTTCCATAAAAGAATGGATAGTTTGTCAAAAGGATTGCGTCAAAGAACATGGCTAATTCAAGCATTATTACATAATCCTGATGTTCTATTTCTTGATGAACCTACTGATGGACTAGATCCAATTCAAAAAAGTAGTATGATAAATTTTATTAAAAGAATTGGAATTAATAAAACGATAATTATTACTTCACACACGTTAGAGGATTTACAATTATTATGTAATCATGTATTAATAATAAAAGATGGATTGCTTGTTTTTAATGAAATCTTAGCAACAGTTTTAAAAAAATATAAAGATTTGAATAATGCTTATATGCAAATTATAAATTAATGATAAATATGAAAAATAAACTTTATTTATTTTCAAATTTATTTTTATATGAATTTAAGTCTCTCTTATATAATCCTTCAATATATTTATTCCAGCTTATTTTCATAACTGGAATAAATATATTCATCTTTTTAGTTTCTGATTTTTTTAATTCGGATTTTGCTTCTCCAAGATTATTATTAATCATTTTTCCATGGACATGTTTATTGTTAGTGCCAGCTTTTACTATGAGAATTTGGGGGATTAGTGTAAATAATAATGAATTTGAATTAATCCGTAGCTTTCCAGTAAGTGATTGGCATATCATTTTTAGTAAATTTTTCTCACTATTTACTATTTTAGTATTATCATTTTTATTATTATTCCCTTTCATCATAACAATATATTATTTAGGGAATCCAGATGATGGTATCATTATAACAACTTTTTTTTCATGTATTTTAGTCATATTTTTTTATTTATCGCTTTCGTTATTTTTATCATCTTTAGTTTCAGATCCAGTTGGTTCATTTACAATAAGTCTTTTGGTGTCATTTTTTTTAGTTATATTAGGATGGAATTCATTTCATAAATTTCTTGATAATTTTTTCCCAATTTTCGTTATAGATATCTTTAAAATTTTTAGCCCAATAACATGGACTGATTTTTTAATTACAGGTAGAATAAATTTTCAGTCAATATACTATTTTATAGTGTTTCCATTATTATTTTTTTTATTTGCAAAATTTAGTCTCGAACTCAAGTACTATAATTCATTAAAACTTTTAAAAAAGCCTTTTATCTATTTAAGCATAATTTTCCTTGCTTGCATTTTTTTATTTATCAAAATTAAATCATTAAACTATTCAATTGATTTAACAGATAATAAGATTTATTCGCTAAGTGATAAGAGTGAAATGATTTTAGAAAATACTTCAAAGGATCTTGAATTAAACTTATTCTGGAGTAAATCTGAAACATCTGTTCCATCCGAGATTAATTCTTATGGCAATTATATAAATGAATTTCTTTATCAAATATCTGAAGAGTATAATTTCACATTAAATTTAATTGATCCTATAATTGACACAGATGCAGAGTTAAGGGCTAAAATATCTAGAATACCGAAGATTCCAATGACTTCTGGAGACTATTTCTATTTGGGACTAAATATCATATACAAAAATAGACAATTTAATATTCCTTATTTTGACTTTAATAGAAGACATTATTTAGAATATGATTTAATAAAAGCAATTAATAGTATTAATAATTCTAAAATAATGAAAGTAGGTATTTTAAGTCCTTTTATTCCAACGTCATCGATATTAAAAAAGATAGATGGATTATCCTTATTTGAGGAACTCAAAAAAAGTTATGATTTAGCAGCAATTCCTTTTTTTTCTAAAAAATTACCAGAAGATATAGATCTATTGTTAATAATTGGTACAAACATTCTTCAAAAAGAAATGTTATATTCTATAGACCAACACTTAATGAGTGGAAAAAATCTTGTAATACTACTTGATTCATTTTACAGAATAAACCCTTCAAATAATCAAACTCAACTAAGTACATCAGAACAAATTAATGATATATCTGATTTACTTCAAGTGTATGGTGTTAAAATTAATAGTGATAAAGTAATTGGCGATATTAATTACAGTTCTCCTGTAATTGATAAAAGACAAAACCAAATTAATTATCCATTCTGGATGAAAATTGATAAAAATGGAATCAATAAAGATCATCCAATTAACATAGGAATAAATAATCTACTTTTTGTAGAATCCGGAGAATTAATCACATTAAATGAAATCCATGAGAAACTTGTTTA
>JAYPLH010000076.1:1943-7658 GCA_038365355.1 Fidelibacterota bacterium | reverse complement strand
TCTTTTGTTATGTCCACATCGTCTTTAGATCTAACAAAACGAAACTCATCTAATCTTAAATCTGCATTTTCAATAATTTTTAAATGAATAAAATTTTTCCACATTAATCCCTTTAAAACACTCTTTTTTTCTTTGTTAAGGTAATTTGCATTTTTAGGGTGTAGATGTAATTTAATCCTTAAGCTCATATGTTTTGCTTTATATCTTCTTAGCCAGTGTTCAATGCGTGTTATAAGAGTTTCAATTGAAATAATTTTTCCAGAGCCTTTGCATGAAGGGCATTCTTCGCTCATTGAATCTAAAAGACTTACTCTAATCCTTTGACGGGTCATTTCTAAAAGGCCAAACTCAGTAATGGGAGCTACCGCTACTTTTGCACGATCTTTCCTTAATTCTTTACGGAGCTCATGGTATACTTTTTTTCTGTTTTCTTCCTTTTTCATATCAATAAAATCAATGACAATTAAACCAGAAAGGTCTCTTAAGCGTAGTTGCCTAGCAACCTCACGTGCTGCTTCAAGATTTATTTTTAGCGAGTTATCTTCGTGAAGTTTTTTTCCAACAAATCTTCCACTATTTACATCTACTACAACCATTGCCTCTGTTTTTTCAATGATTAAATATGCTCCGCTTTTTAACCAAGCTTTGGGGCGCATGAGTTTTTCAATCTCACTTTCTATTCCAAAACTTTCAAACAATGGAGCTTTCAATTTATATAGCTCCAACCGATCTAAAAGACTGGGAGAAATATCTTCTAGGTATTTTTCTGTCTTCTTATATAGTCTTTTAGAATCTATGATTATTTTTTCTACGTCCGGAGTGAGAAGATCTCTAACTACACTAGATGCAGTCTCTAGGTCTTCATACACAAGAAGGGGAGCTACTCCATTATCCGCTTTTTGTTCTATTGTTTCCCAATTTTCCATTAATTGATTAAAATCATTTTCAATGTGATTTTCTGATTTACCTTCAGCAACTGTACGGATTATAATTCCAAGATCTCCTTTTCGTAAAGATTGTGCAATTTTTTTCAACCGACGCCGTTCATACTTGTCCCAAATTTTTTTAGAAATCCCAATGTAATTTGCACCAGGCACTAGGACAAGAAGTCTACCTGGAAGAGCAACTTCAGTAGTGACCCTTGGCCCTTTCCCCGCAAATGGTTCCTTAATAACCTGAACAAAAATTTCTTGGTCTTTTTTTAGATCAACCTCGATATTGTCATTTTTAGTCTTTTTGTTTTTTTTGTGACCTTGTAGGTATTCTTCTGTTTCAATTTCAGAAAAAGGCAAAAAAGAGTTTAGCTCATAGCCAATATCCACAAATGCAGCTTGCATTCCAGGGAGGACATTTTCGACTTTTCCTTTATAAACATTTCCAACCATACGATGATTATCTTGACGTTCAATATAGACTTCCACCAACTGGCTGTCTTCTTGTATGGCAATACGAGTTTCTTCCATGCTCTCATTAATAAATATTTCTTTACGCATATTGTACCTATACCTTCTTACTATGCATTATATAGTATTACACGAGGACCCATAAAGGCTTCGCAACACATTATTAATATGTGCCTATTATGTAAAGAGGATTTAAAAAGGAAGGAAAATTTTGGCCCAGTTATTTGGGTGATAGAAAATGTGTCTTTTTCGTAAAAAAAAAAATTAAAACTTTGTCATCCTTATAAATCCAACTACTTTAAAATTAACTTATTTCTTTGATTCTTTCAATGGATATAAAACCCTAATTTCATAAATATTAATTCATAGTTTTTTTGGGAAAAGTAGCTGAAAATTCTTCGTTTAATTATCTTTTTCATTTTTAGTTCCGCAATAGCCTTTGCGAAAATTGAAATAATTGCATTATGTCTTGATGTGAATGGACCAGTAATGCGAAAAGGAAGTGTAAGAAGTGGGCTTATTAGAAAGGGGGATTATATTTATCATGGAGATAAGATCATTACTGGTCAAGTTGGATCTGCTTCTTTTATTATGATTTATGAGGATACCTCTATAAGAGTTTATAATAATTCTGTTTTTCGATTGGTAAGTGAACGGTATAGTCTGCTGAATCATTCTGAGCTTGCATTATTTGAAGGTAAAGTTATTATCGAGGCTGATGATAATCTTGGTTATAGCTTCATATTAAACACTCCTTCTACGAAAGCTACGGTCTCTGGAACCAACTTTTTGGCTGAATATCAAGAAGACTTACTTTTCGATGGTGTAGATTATTCTATTTTTACTGTTTTGGAAGGCATTATAGAACTTGAGAATTTAAATTCAAATCTTTCTATGTATCTTTTAGATGGTGAAACGGTAGTCTCTACTGATAGCGGGAAATTTCTACGCTTGGACACATTTAGAGAGCCTCAAGGAATCGTCAATTCACTCTTAGAGTTTCGATAATAATGAGTAAAGGTCATATAATTGCAATTGGTGGTGGTGGATTTGGTAGAAACCCAAATCATAATAAAATTGAAAAATATATTTTAAATCAATCAGAAAAAGAAAACCCTAATATCCTTTTTTTGCCTACTGCAAGCGCAGAGGATAAATCATACATAGTGAATTTTTATTCTTGCTTTTCAAAATTAAATTGTGTCCCTTCGCATTTAACTTTTTTCCAGCGTACTCCTAGGCTGGATAGCCTTATTAACAAAGCAGATATAATATATGTTGGAGGTGGGAATACAAAAAGTATGTTGGCTGTATGGCGAGAATGGAAGCTCGATACGCTTTTAAAAAAAGCATATAGTAATGGAAAAATTCTTTGTGGTGTCAGTGCTGGGGCGATTTGTTGGTTTGAGCAAGGAATTACAGATTCTTGGGCAAGCAATTTGAATACTCTAGAATGTTTAGGGTTTATAAAAGGAATGGCCTGTCCGCATTATCAAGAAGAAGCAGATAGGAAGCCAGATTTGCATAAATTCCTGCTAGATGGCAAGGCTATTCCTGGATATGCTATTGATGGGGGGGCGGCTGCACATTTTGTTAGTGGCAAATATTTTAAAGGCCTTCAGTTTTATCCAAATTCATATGTTTTTAAAGTATCTGAAAAGTCAGGCAGTGTTGAAGAGCTTCAGCTCAAAATGGAAAAATTATAAAATTGCATTTAAAATTAAGTAGGGATTAATATTAAAATAATATAATGGCACATTTTACAATTTATATTAATGGTGAAAATAAAAAAGTAAAAGTAGATGAAGATACTCCTCTGCTATGGGTAATTAGGGACGAGTTAGAATTGACAGGGACCAAGTTTGGTTGTGGGAAAGGTCTTTGCGGAGCATGCACCATTCATGTAAATGGTATTGAAACTAGATCTTGCCAAACTCCTATTGATTTTTTAGAGGAGGGTGACGAAATAACAACTATTGAAGGGCTATCAAAAGATTCTTCTCATCCTGTTCAAAAAGCTTGGGTAAAACATGATGTCCCGCAATGTGGATATTGTCAACCTGGGCAGATCATGACAGCATCGGGATTTTTATCAAGAAATAATAATCCAACAGATGAAGATATTGATAATGCCATGAGAATGAATATTTGCAGATGTGGAACCTATCCTCGTCTAAAAAAAGCGATAAAGTCAGCTGCAAAAGAAATTCAGAATGGATAAAGATCATTTGATATCTAGAAGAAGTTTTATAAAAACTGCTTCTTTAATTGGTTCAGGATTTGCAATAGGCTTTAATTTTCTTCAGGCGAAAAGAGAATTGAATTCAGAATTTTCGCCAAATATGTATATCAATGTTTTGAGTGATGACACGGTCGTATTATCTGTCTCAAAAGCTGAAATGGGGCAAGGTATTTGGACTTCACTTCCTATGCTAATTGCTGAAGAAATGGAGGTGGATTGGGGCAAAGTAAAAGTACAGCAAATTTCTAAAGATAACTTCATTGGCACTGGTGGGAGCATGTCTATTAGCGGTTATGGATGGGAGAAAATGAGAGAGGCTGGTGCTGTCGCAAAACAAGTTCTTATCGATTCTGCAGCTCTGAAATGGAAAGTAAGCCCTGTGGAATGTGTAGCTAAAAATAGCGTTGTTTATCATCAAAAAACTCGTCGGTCAACTTCTTTTGGATCATTAGTTGATAAAGCTTCTAAAGTCAAAATTCCTAAAAGAGTCAGACTAAAAAAACCTTCAGAATTTAATCTTCTTGGTAAGGATATGCTAAGAACAGACTCAAAAATTAAAGTTGATGGAACTGCACTCTTTTCTATGGATAAACATCTATCTGGTATGCTTTATGCCATGGTAGAAAGACCTAAGTATTTTGGGGCAAAATATAAAAATTCAAATATGGACCAGATTAAAAATCAAAATGGAATAATCGATGTTTTTCGAATCCCTTCAGGAGTGGCAATTGTTGGTGAAAAATATTGGTCAGTGGTCAAAGCAAGAAAATTGTTAGAAGTGAATTGGGAGAAAAAGTCAAATCCATTATACGCTGACAGCAAAATTTATAGAAGCCATTTGGATAAACTTTCAAACGGAAAATCTTCAAAAGTACGTAAAGATGGATCTCCATCAAAAATTTTTAAAAATGCAAAAGATATAATTAAAGCTCAATATTATTTACCATTTCAAACGCACGCTGCTATGGAACCATGCAATTGTGTAGTTAATGTTTCTGATAGCGCTTGTGAAATATGGACTGGGACTCAAAATCCGGATAACGCAATCACTCGAGCCTCCAAGGTTACCGGATTTCCGGAAAAAAACATTAAATTGAACTTAACCTTTTTGGGTGGCGGGTTTGGAAGAAAATCTTTTAATGACTGGATCGAGGATTGTGTAAGAATTTCGAAGCATCTAAAAAAACCGATTAAATTAATAAATTCTAGAGAGGACGATACCAAGTATGGGTTTGCTCGTCCTTCAAGTAAACATAATATGAGCGCTGTGGTAAGTAGGAAATCAATTAAAGCTTGGAAGCATATTGTTGTTTCTCCAGACCCTTTAACAGGAAATGCTGCAAATCAATATGGTGCCAGTATTCCCATTCTGAAATGGGCAACAAGTATTGGTATTGTTAAAAATAAAATAAGAAATCACCTTGTCACAGATGGTGCAGCTCATATACCCTATGATTTTGAAAATGTTTCAGTAAAAGCATCCCCTTTTGAAACTGATATTCCATTGGGATTTTGGAGAGCAGTATTTCACTCTCAAAATGCATTTGCGAATGAGTGTTTTATAGATGAATTAGCGCATAAATCAGATATTGACCCAATCCAACTAAGACTTAGTCATTTAAAGAATAACATAAGGTCAATTAAAGTAATTCAAAAAGTAGCAGACGAATCGAATTGGGGATCATCATTACCTAAGGACCACTTTCAAGGTTTTGCTTACCATTATAGTTTTGGTACACATGTAGCTCAGGTAGTAGAGTTATCAATTGTGGATAATCAAGTAAAGGTGCACAAAGTTTTTTGTAGTGTAGATTGTGGTCAGACAGTAAACCCGATGACAATCAGAGCTCAAATACAAGGGTCAATTATTTTTGGTATGGGAGCAACTTTAAATAGTGAAATGACTGTTAAAAATGGGAGAGTTAATGAAAGTAATTTTGATGATTATCCAGTGGTCAGGTTTGATGAGTCTCCTCAAATTAAAGTTTTTATTTTAAAAAATAATGAAAAACCTGGTGGAGTTGGAGAGCCAGGGTTGCCACCAATTGCTCCTGCGATAGCGAATGCGGT
>JAYPLH010000076.1:0-1843 GCA_038365355.1 Fidelibacterota bacterium | reverse complement strand
TTCGTATCTTGAAGCGGTAAAGGTCAAAAGCCCTGATCTTCTTTCTATTTTGGAAAATGAAAAAATAGGACGTTACAATGCAAAAATAAGAGGAGCAAACATATTACCCTCTGTAAATTTTGGTTTCAACCAATCTGAAAGTCGTCAAAATTTGTCCGCATTTGGATTTGCGGATTCCTTTTTAGGGAATCAAGGATCCGATTCTTCAAGTCAAAATAATTCCCCCAGTAGTGGTGTAATATCATTTGAGAACAAAACGTTTGGTCTTGGTCTTAGCTATCAGTGGGAGCTGGATATTTGGGGACGATTACTTAATGAAAGAATAGCGGCTAAAAAGGACTATGAAGCTGTAAAATATGATTTGTCTTATCTAGGCTTTTCTTTTGTAGTAAGGAGTGCAATACTTTTCTATCAAGGAGTAGAAGCATTAGAACAGTCTATGTTGTCAAAAGAATCCTATGCTAGCTTAGTTGAGATTAGAGATTTAGTAAAGAATAGGTATGAAAAGGGGTTGCGATCAAGTTTGGACTACAGGCTTGCGGAAACTTCGGTTTCTACAGCGATACTTGAAATGGAAAACAGGAAAAATCAGCTAATCAGTATAAACCGGCAGCTTGAATTGTTAGTAGGGGAATACCCTAAAGGTACCTTACTAAAACAAAAAAAATTGCCGACAAACCTGCCTAGTATACCAAATAGTATACCCGCTGCCATTATAGAAAGGCGTCCGGACATTCGAAGTTTAATATTAAAAGTAGAGTCAAACGTAAGCCGTGTATCGCAAGCAAAGAGGAATCTATTGCCAGGTATTAGCCTTACGGGGTCGCTTGGCACATCGACTCAAGATTTTGAACAACTATTAGATCAAGATTATGGTATATGGAATTTGGGTTTGAATGTGACTGCGCCTATTTTTAATGGAAAGCGTCTCCGGTCAGCCATAAAAGTTCAAGAGGCAGCTTTTGAAATATCAAGACAAGATTTAGTTAAGGGTTTACTCAAGGCTTTTTCAGAAATAGAGCAGCTTATGTATTTTGACCAATCTTTAAAAGTTCAGATTAATGCTATGCGATCAGGAGTTGATCAGTCTAAAGATGCGTATAATTTATCTAAAGAAAGATATGACAAAGGCGTCACTACATTGGAATCAGTCTTAAGCAGTCAAAGACAATATAATGCGATTAAATCTCAATACTTGCAACTGCAACGTCAATCTATTGAAAATAGATTACTGTTGATTTTAGCTCTTGGTGGAGATTTTAGTTATACAAACGAAGGGAGTTAGTAAGTGCGTAATATGAAAAAATATTTTGGACCAGTATTTTTAATTGCATCCGTAATCATAGCTATAACATTAATTAGAAATAAACCAACTGCTGAAATAAAAGAAGTTGAAAAAAATATTCCTTTTGTTAAAACCATGATTCTAAAGTCTCAAAAAGTTAAAGCGAGAATTTCTTCCCAAGGTTTTATTAGGCCAAAATCAGAATTAAATATATTATCTGAATTGAATGCACGAGTGGAATGGATCTCTTCAAAAATGGAGCCAGGATCCAGTTTTAATGAAGGGGACACGTTAATTAAACTAGATAAAAGAGATTATGAACTGGCTTTAATCACAGCGGAAGCAAATGTATTAAATGCAAACGTTAACTTGGAAAGAGAAAAAGCAGAGTCTGATATTGCTTCAAAAGAATGGAAGAGAGTTGGCGGAGGATCAGGAACTGATTTAGCTCTTCGTAAACCCCAACTTGCCCAAGCCAAGGCTACCTTAGAAGCCGCAAAAGCTGAATTGGAAAGGACTAAGAGGAATTTAGACCGAACAGTTTTTGTTGCTCCGTTC
>JAYPLH010000075.1:5537-7882 GCA_038365355.1 Fidelibacterota bacterium | reverse complement strand
GACATTGCTTCAATTTCTACCATTTTACTCGATCCAAAAATAGAAAAATTCTTTGGGCAGCTGACCACTCCTTCATTATGCGAATAAATCAAATAATCTTCCCAAGAACCTTTTAATAAACTATTACTGTTAAATTTAACTTTTCGAATTCCTACTTTTTTTTTTGATCCCCATAAAAAATCTATTTTCCCGCCAAAAATTTTCCCAATAAGCTGATGGCCAAAGCATATTCCAAGTATAGGAATTTTATTTTTTATAGCTTTTTGTAGAACTAGTTCAATATCTTTCATCCAATCAAAATCCTCATTTACAGATGCTGCGCTTCCTAATAAAATTATTCCAAGAATATTATTGATAGACTCTACCATAGATTTTGTACTGTAAATTGCTGGCAAGTGGTAGCTTGTTTTTACAGGGCTTTTTAAGGCTAGCTTATTGTATGACTCTATCTCTGGTGCTATTAAAGATGGGTCAATTATCATGATTGTTTTTGAATCCATATGTTTACTTTAAATGTCTAAAACAGATTTTACGGCATGATAGGTAAATTATTTAGAATATTGTAATTAATTTTAGATTATTGAAGTCAATTAATAATAACTTATAGTAATAAATTAAGATTTAAATATTTGCTTGAAATTAGTGTTTAAAAATATAATATATATACTTTTACCACTGGCCATAGGATGTGCAAAAATAGATTCCTATACATGGGTTCAAACTTTGCCTCAACCATGGAAATTATCAGAAAAAGAGCTAGGATCTTATTTGTTGAAATTTCAAAGTAGATACCCTGATTATAAAAATAGATTAATTGCTATTAATTTATGGCGTGTAGGGACACCTTACGGAATTTTTTGTCTTGGAGAAGAAAAGGGTATTGATACCGATCCAATCATTAGAATTGACACATCTGATTGTACCGTTCATGTGCTTACAACTATCGCTTATGCCGAAAGTAAATCAATTGAAGAAGCTCGGGAAAAAATGATTCAGATACATTACAAACCGGATGAAAGTGGTGTAGTAGAACCGAATTATAAATCAAGATGGCATTACACATCCGATAGATTATTAAATAATGCTAAGACTCCGGATATAACTTCTAAAATAGCACCAGCATATTTGGCTGAAACTATCCAAATCGAGATAAATAGAAAAATAGATGGAACACAATTTTTAGATTTAGATTGGACATCAAAAGAGTCATTAAAATACATACCAAGTACTAAAATAAATCAAAGGATTTTAGATAAGCTTCCGGATATATGCGGTGTTGCTTTTGTAAAAAAAAGTTATTTTAAAAATGGTATTGTTATCGCGCATGAGGGCTATATTATCAATAAGGAGAATTTAATTCATGCATCCTCAGATGAAAAAATGACTGTAAATGTTGATTTTTTGACATATTTGTTTAAAGGTAGAGAACCTCGATTTGATGGGGTTATGTTTTATGATATCGTGGAAGGGTAAGGTAAATCCAATTTGAATTTGTCTAGCGTTGAAAAGAAACTTATCAAAAATGAGCAGCTTAAAAAGCAATCAACCAAGATTCCATATTTTGTTTTAGATAGCTTCCCTGATCTAGGTTTAGTAACCTCCCTAAGATTTCTAGAATGGGTTCTAGAAAACCCTAAAGGAGTTGTTAGTTTACCAACAGGAAAAACGCCTGAATATTTTATTAAATGGACAAATTACTTTATAAAAAACTGGGATCTTGATAATGTAAAAACTATTAGGAAAAAATATGGATTATTGTCTAAGAATAAACCCGATTTTTCTAAATTGCAATTTGTTCAAATTGATGAGTTTTATCCTCTTAACCCTAAACAGCATAATAGTTTTTATAATTACGTCAACAAGTATTATCTAGAGGGCTTTGGAATAAATAAAAATAGTTCATGTCTTATAAATACTGATAAAATTTCTTTAGCCAATGGTATGCACTGGACTGAGGTCTTTCCAAGTGGAATTGTTGATCTTACCTTAAGGCATAGGGACGTAGTATCTGAAGAAGAAAAATACCAACAAGAATCTTTATATCTTGTTGACCAATGGTGTAACCAGTATGAAAAAAACATTAGAGAATTAGGAGGGATTGGGTTTTTTTTGGGTGGAATAGGACCAGATGGGCATATTGCATTTAATGTGAGAGGATCAGATCATAATTCAACAACACGATTAACGCAAACGAATTTCGAGACTCAAGCTACTGCTGCTGTTGATCTTGGAGGAATTGAAATAAGTAGAAACAGGTTGGTAATTACAATTGGACTTGGAACCATAACTTATAATAAGGAAGCAACGGCTATTATTATTGCTGCTGGTGAAGCAAAGGCTCCGAT
>JAYPLH010000075.1:0-5437 GCA_038365355.1 Fidelibacterota bacterium | reverse complement strand
CAGAAATTATTAATAGTATAGATGAAAAAGTTCAGCGTGGAATTCAGAGTGAAAAGAATCAGACATATTATCATACTGGTCCGCATCATGATGATATTATGTTGGGTATGATGCCTCACATTATACATTTAGTCAGAGAACCATCCAATAGGCATATCTTTACAAATATGACATCTGGTTTTACATCTGTAACAAATAGTTTTTTAATTAAAATTCTTAAAAAGACAATATCTTTCCTTAACGAAGGCAGAGTCAAAATGGTGACTTATCCAGATTTTTTTTCCAAAGGTTATCAGCTTAAATGGGATAAAGACGTTTATCACTATTTAGATAGAATTGCAGATAATGATGTTAATGGCCAGCAAAGAGGTTTATGTCATAGAGTTATCCGATCATATGTTGAAATCTTTAAAGTCCAAAACACAAAACAGTTATTAGATAAGTTGAAAACAACTATTGATACATTGGGAAAGTGTTACGAAGGTGAAAAAAATTCAGTTTCTATTCAAAAATTGAAAGGTATGATTCGTGAATTTGAAGAAGAGTTAGTCTGGGCAAATTATGGAGTCCGTGTTCGAGACGTCCATCATTTACGCCTAGGGTTTTATAAAGGTGATATGTTTACAGAACAGCCAGAGAAGAAGAGAGATGTAAATCCAATATTAAAACAATTAAAAGAGTTTAATCCAACAGTAATATCTCTCGCCTTAGATCCGGAGGGTAGTGGACCTGATACTCATTATAAAGTACTTCAATCTATTGCGGAGGCAGTTAGGATGTGGAGAAAAACTACGGATTTGTCAAAGCTAAGAATTTGGGGATATAGGAATGTATGGTACCGTTTTGACATGGATGAAGCAGATCTCATTGTGCCTGTAACACTTAACTCTATGGCGATAATGCATTCAACTTTTATGAACTGTTATTTAAGTCAAAAAGAAGCATCTTTTCCAAGCTATGAATATGATGGCCCTTTTTCAAAATTATCACAAAAAATATGGGTTGAGCAGCATAGAGATTTGCAATTAATTCTTGGCCGAGATTATTGGTATCGTAATCCTAACCCGCATTTACGCGCAGTTCATGGAGCGGTTTATCTGAAAGAAATGAATGTTGAAAGTTTTTTAACTCTTTCGAGACGACTTGAAGAGTCAACAGAGGATTCAGTTATCTTTAGAAATTAATTTATTTTTTTCAAGCTATCTTTTTTAGCCTGTGCTTTTTGTGCTTTCCTTGCTAAATGGAAAGTATAAATTACTGATTTTTTTATTTCATCTTCATCACACAGGTTGCAAAATCCTTTTGCAGGCATTATACCGTGTTCTCCTTTATATCCCTCCCAGACGCTTTCAAATAAAGTTTCTATTCCTTTGTCTGCAGATTTATCCCAGTATTTTTTATCTTCATAGACGACTGCGCCATTAAGGCCACGACGATGACACCGGAAACATGATGTTGCCCAAATAGCTTCTCCAGTCAATAGGTCTTTGTTGGTTATTGATTTATATTCTGTTGATTCATATATGTTTTCGGTAGCATGTTTTTTATTACATCCATTTGCGAAAAAAATGAAAAAGAAACTGATAATTAGACTAAGGCATCTCATCATAAAATTTTATTGAATACCTGTTTTGAGCACATCATGGATATGTATTACACCGTTAGGTTTTTTTTGATGTTTATCAGAAAATACAAAAAGACTCGTTATAGAATGTTTTTGCATCAATTCTAGTGCGGATATAGCTAAAGTGTTTGATAAAATCCATTTTGGATCTTTTGACATTAAGTTATCTGCTGTTTGATCAAAAATTTTATTTCCATTTTTTTCCAAAGCTCTTCGAATATCTCCATCTGTAATAATTCCAACCATTTCATCATTAGCATTTAAGACTGCTGTCATTCCAAAACCTTTTTCGGAAATAGTTAATAATGCATCTTTAACTTTCATACTTGAATGTACAAAAGGAATTCGATCTCTTTTGTGCATAATCTGATTAACTGTTAAAAGAAGACGCTTCCCAAGTATACCTCCAGGGTGTAGTTTGGCAAAATCACTTTTATCAAACCCCCTCAATTCTAAAAGACAAATTGCTATAGCATCTCCCATTGCAAGTGTAGCAGTGGTGCTAGCAGTTGGCGCAAGGTCCAACGTACAAGCTTCTTTCTTCACAGATGTATCCAGAAAATAGTCAGATTGTAGCGCGAGAGTGGAACCTCTTCTTCCAATCAAACCAATCACCTTGATATTTTTATCTCTCAAGGCAGGTAGAATATGTATTAGCTCCATAGTTTCGCCACTATTACTTATAATCAGTACAATATCTTTTTCGGTAATCATTCCTAAGTCACCATGAATAGCTTCTCCTGGATGTACAAATTGTGCAGGAGTACCAGTAGAAGCCATTGTAGATGCTATTTTTTGAGATATTAGGCCAGACTTACCCATACCTGATACAATAAGGCGTCCATCACAATTGAGGATAGCATTTACAGCTTTTTCAAAGTCTTCATTGATTTGTTTCTGAATTTGAGAAACAGCTTCTGCCTCAATTTGAATGACTTTTTTTGCAATAGTCTTAATATCAAGGGATTTCATTCATAAAATTTAATACTATTAATATGTGGTGGTATTTAGATTTTATTCTATGATTTAATAAGAAAATGAGAATTATATTAATTTTTTTGATGTTTAAAATGTCATTATTTGGTTCATCCCTAAAAGTTGGTAAAAATGCACCTAGTTTTATCTTGAATGATCAAGATGGGAAGCGACATCAATTATCAGACTATAGAGGGGAAAAACTTGTTATATATTTTTTCCCAAAAGCATTCACTCCTGGGTGAACTAAGCAAGCGTGCGGTCTGCGCGATAATTACTCCAATTTTACGCAAAATAATATATCAGTTTTAGGTGTAAGCTATGATTCCGAAAGTAAATTATTAGAATTTAAAAAACAGTATAATTTAGAGTTTGATTTATTGTCAGATTCTAAAAAAACAATGGGTGAGTTGTATGATGTAAATAGTTTTTATTTCTTTCCGCAACGTAAAACTTTTTTAATAGATGAAAACGGCGTTTTAGTGCATATAATTGATTCAGTAAATATTAACAGCCATGCTGATGATATTCTAGCGATTTTTAAAAAACTAAAAGGGGTTTAAATTGAAACTATCTATTGAATATTGTTCTGTTTGAAATTACTTACCTAAAGCTTCCAGTTTGGAGGCTGAGCTAAAAAAAAGTTTTCCTAATATAGAAATCTCCTTAATATCGTCAGGAGGAGGAGTGTTTGAAGTGGTGTTAGATGAAAAAATCATTTTTTCAAAAAAAGCTTTAAATCGTTTTCCTGAAAAGGGTGAAATCTTAAACATAATCAATAATCAGTGATTCCTGGTATATTTTGCAAATTAAGTATAATAGTAAGGAATATTTTATCAGCAGTGAAAATGCAGTTGATTTATCTATCCAAAATAATTTTTCTGGTAACGCTCCCATTTTTTACAATGCATCTCAGCCCAGTAATAAACCATTAATTTCTAAAAATTTTATTGGAGATGTAAAGCAGGGTGGTAGCTGTAATGTACCAGTAGTCTCATTAAATATTCATTGTACTGGAACTCATACGGAATGTGCAGGACACGTAAATAACTCTAATGCTTCAATAGTTGATATTTGTCCCGTAGGCTTAATTCCTGCTCTTTTGATAACAGTTGAACCTGAACTTACCAGCGAAACAGATGAGTCTTACCATGTTAGGTGGGATGGAGAGTTCGTGATAACTAAACAATCAATTCAAAAAAAAATAGATCAATCACATAGCGCTTTGATCATTAGAACAATTCCAAACGATAAATCTAAGATATCAAGAAATTATGATAAAATTAGAGCTCCATTTTTCACACATCAGGCGATTGATTATATTGCCTCTGAAGGTGTGGAACATTTGCTTGTGGATTTACCCTCCGTTGATAAAGCGGATGATGAAGGGATATTGGGCAATCATAAAAGATTTTTTAAATATGGTAAAACTATTTCAGAGCTGCTTTTCATTAATGATAGCATAAGTGATGGTTTTGGATTTTTACAGATTCAAATTCCAAATTGGTCTTTAGATGCAGTGCCTAGTCGACCTATATTTTATCAAGTATAAATTTTATTTTTTTCGCTTTAGATTATTTTGTATATTTTAGAAATTAATCGACTGAAAAAGGATCAAAATGAGCAAAAATATCAAAAGCGTAATTACTTGTGATCTTGATGGTAAAATAGAAACTTATAGTGAAGGTGCGGCAAAAGTTTTTGGATATGATGAATCAGAAGTCATTGGGAAAATGAGAGTAAGTGATTTTAGTGATGGCCAGGTTGTGTTAGGCCATGTTATTGGGTGGTTAGATGAGTCTGTTAAAAAAGGGAAATGGGAAGGTGAGACGGCATTTATACGTAAGGATGGAAGTGAATTCTCTGCTAGAATCAAAATAACTCCAACGAAAGATAAGAATGGTGAACATATAGGATACTGTGGTGTTACTACACCTTTAAAAGATAAAGTTCCTGATGAAGTTCGTCCAAAGATAGATCTCATGACAAAAATATTTACCTGGGTTGTTATTATGAGGCTTCCATTCCTTTCTGCAACGATTATGCCAATTTTAGTTGGTGCAGCGGTTGCAAAGTTCATGGGATTTTCAGTTGATTGGCCTTGGCTTGGACTAACGATTCTAGGTGGTTCTTTATTGCATATTGGAACGAATACTTCAAATGATTATTTTGATCATTTAAGTGGAACAGACAATATTAATTATAATTATAGCAATAAGGGTTTAAATGGTGGTAGTAGAGGAATACAGATGGGCCTGATTACCCCAACAGGAGTGCGCAATTTAACAATTATTGTTTTTGCTCTTAGCGTATTAGTTGGAATTCCTCTAATACAAAAAGCAGGTATGCAAGTACTTTGGTTAGGTTTAATCGGATTTCTATCAGGTTTGTTTTATACAGCACCTCCGTTTAGATTTTCTTCAAGAAAAGGATTAGGTGAGCTACTAATAGGGCTTAATTTTGGTCCTTTGATGGTAGCCGGAAGTACATTGATCCAAACAGGGCAATTACTCCCAGAAGCCTTTTTAGCTGGTATTCCGCTTGGTTTCCTGATTGCAGCTGTTGTTTACATTAATGAATTCCCTGACCACGACAGTGATAAAGTCACAGGTAAAAACACCTTAATAGTGGTTTTTGGACCTGAGAAAGCAAGAATTGGTTATGTTGCATTGGTTTCAGGTGCATTCTTGAGTATCGTATTATTAGTTTTGAATGGTACTTTTCCATCTTTGATTTTGATTACGTTGCTAGCTTCTTACTTTGGGATCACATCTATTCAAACCCTTTATAAGTATTATAATGATAGATTACTTGAGCCAGCTAACTGGGGTACAATTA
>JAYPLH010000074.1:0-7884 GCA_038365355.1 Fidelibacterota bacterium | reverse complement strand
CGATGGTATGATGGATCTGTTAAAATTTCCTGATATCCTGTCATACCTGTATTAAAACAGACTTCTCCAACAGTTTCACCATCCGCTCCTATTAAGTCTCCCTCAAAACTGTGTCCATCTTCAAGCTGCAGTTTAGCTTTTTTCATATTCTATGACTACCTGCTAAAATCGAGATTTATGTTAAAAAGTGCACTTATAGAAAGGAGGATCTTTTGATTGAAATAAATAAAAAAAAATAATATTAAATCCTTGAAATTGCATCAAAGACGTGGAGTTATTTAAGTAAAACAAGGACCTTACAGTTTGTTAATAAACCAAATCTTTTTTCGACATCCCTAACTCTTTCAGAGTCAGCATTAGATATAGTTAAATTAGTATTATCTTCACTGCTCACAGCTTCAATAATTAATGGGTTTTTCCCAACTCTTCTTCTTACATTGCCGTCTTCTAAATTATGAGCGTAACCCATTGGACCACGATTAATCGACCTAGATCTAGTGTAGTGACGAGGTCCATATACCAACTTATCTTCTTCATTAAATACTTTAGGTACCATTGCAGGAATATGATAAATATTTCTTGCGTCAATAATTACACCAGATACTCTTTCAGACTTCGGAGTGGCATTTCTAGTCATCAAAAATGTAGACTGAGATATGTTTTCATTTAAATGTCCACCTGCATCAACAAGAATTTCAGCAAGCCCAGACATCTTAACTGCTAGAGCAATTGCAACTTCCTGCCTTTCCAAGTATTCAATCTCACCCTGCTGATATGCACTGCCAACTAAAGTCTCAACCCTACGCTGTGTTAAAGGATCATCATACATTATTTCGCCAACTGTTCGCCCATCAAAATTCACTATTTTTATTAACCCCATCATGTTTTCTCGTGCTTGAGCCTTAGCTTCCCCTTTTGAAATTTTTAAATTTTTCTCAATCATTTTGAATCCGTTTCGAGATTCTTCATTTTGGGTGATAGAAGCAGTTCCTCTGGATACGATAACCCTATTACTATAATCAATGAAACCTTCGCCTGTACGAACAACAGATGAACTTGGAGAATTTGTAGCAAGCAATGATGCTAACAATATCAAGTGTTTTAATACAAATTTATACATTGTACTCTTTCTTTGTCTGCTAAAAGTACCAATTTTATATAGCTTTATGCAACTCTCCAAAATATAATTTGATTAAGCAGTATCAGTAGTAGATTTTGAGGTGATAAGAAAATATAATTATAAATATTTAATATGAAAATTTCTTGGCCTATTTGTCTAATTGTCTTAAATATTTCTTTATGCAAAGATCAAGGCTATGGAGATGAACAAATTATTATAATGTTAAATCAATACTATAAAGATTATTCATCGGTTAAATTATTAGGGAACCATACTTTTACTAATAATAGTGATACAGTTTTTCAAATTGAAGTAGAGGCAAACGTTAAAGACTTCAACTCCTCTATGTTGGATGCATTTGCAGTAATAAATAAGTTGTCAAATTTAGCAAAGACTAATTTCACACAGGCTGTTGTCATTTTTCATTTTAAAAGCAACAAACTTCCTATTATTGCAAAAGCAAAATTAGATTGCTCTAAAAAGTTTTTTATTAAAAAAACTCAAAATGAAACTCAATGGAGAAAAAATTGCCTATCCATACAGACACAGTAATTTCAGTTTAAAAAAACTACTTTTAAAAATGCATTTCATCTATAAAAAACCTTATTTTTCTTTTTCCGCAATTAAAAAGTCTAGTAGAACAAAAATATTTTTTGTTTATTTTATTCTTTTTCACTCCGCAATATTATTTGCACAAATTGAAAATCAGGTAAGAGATAAAAACCCAGGTCTTTTTAAAAACCAACATCTTTTCCACTCTCCACCTAAACCGCTATTTAAAGGCAGAAAACACAATTTAGACTTTGTAACAACTATACCACAAGATTCAATTATATCAGGATCTTTATTTTTTAAAACAAATTTGATGGATTACTACAGAGAGTTTAATTTAAATAACACGCATGGATTATTCCGATTTACCTATGATCCTGAAATATTTCCTGGTACACATTTAGAATATTATTTTGTTATGAAAACAATAACTGGGATTCATGCGGCTCCAATTGATGATAATGGAAAACTTGCCCCGATAAACAAACTTTTAATCGACCCTATTCAATACTACAAACAACAGTCTCGCCTCAACAAATGAAACACGAAAAAAGAATTCTTGACTTAATTGATATAATCTATGACCATAATTACAGATATTATGTTCTAGATGATCCAATTATTTCAGATGGAGAATTCGATAATCTTTTTAAAGAATTAGAAACTTTAGAAAAGAAATTTCCTCAACATAAAAAGTCACACTCCCCAACCCAAAGGATCGGCAGTTCTCCTATTAAAAAATTCAATACAATTGAGCATAAAGAACCCATGCTATCACTATCAAATGCAATGAATTCTAATGAATTATTCGATTTCCATAATCGAAATAAAAAAAACCTTAATCAAAAATCGATAATGTATGTTGCGGAGCCCAAGTTAGATGGACTAGGAGTTACACTTACTTATTCTAACGGGTCACTGCTCCATGGAGCGACAAGGGGAGATGGTAATAATGGTGAAGACATTACACACAATCTAAAAACAATAAAATCTATTCCTTTAAAGTTAAGAGATGTGGGGAAGGAAATTCCTACTTACATCGAAATTCGCGGTGAGGTTTTTATCGAAAAAAAGAATTTTCTTAAACTAAACAAACTGCAGGCCAAAACTGGAGAACAAATCTTTGCTAACCCTAGAAACGCAGCTGCAGGAAGCCTTCGCCAATTAGACCCCAAAATAACAGCAACGAGACCACTTTCTATTTTTTGCTATGAAGCAGGATTAATTGAAGGAGAACTTTTTAAGGACCATAAATCTTTATTGAAAGCTTTAAGAATATGGGGACTCCCAGTAAGCCCTCTTATAAAGACCGTTACTGGACATACAGGTTTAGAAAAATACCAAAAGGATCTTGAAAAAATTAGAAACGATCTCCCTTATGAAATTGATGGTACCGTTTTTAAGATAAATAATTATAAGCATCGTGAAATTTTAGGCTACAGAAGCAGATCTCCTAGATGGGCAATTGCCGGGAAATTTAAAGCACAACAAGCGACTACTATCATACGGAATATAGAAATCCAGGTAGGCAGGACTGGCGCTCTTACGCCTGTTGCAAAACTAAAACCCGTTTTTGTTTCAGGAGTTACAGTAAGCAACGCTACACTTCATAACCAAGATGAAATTAACCGTAAAGATATAAGGATAGGGGATACGGTATTAATTGAAAGAGCTGGAGATGTCATTCCAAAAGTTGTAAAAGTAATTTTAAAAAAGCGCCCTCATGGATCTTCTACATTTACAATACCTAACATTTGCCCCGCTTGCAAACACGCTACCCATAAATCTAAAAATGAAGCAATTTTGAGATGCAAGAATTTATCTTGCCCAGAACAAATAAAGGGGAGGATAGAACATTTTTCATCAAAATTAGCATTAGATATTGATGGGCTTGGAAAAAAGATCACTAACCTTTTAGTAGATCAAAATTACTTAAAATCAATTTCAGATATTTTTTTGCTAGATAAAGCAACATTAAAAAGCTTGGAAGGGTTTGGTAATAAATCAGCTGAAAACTTGATTTTAGCAATCGAGACCTCTAAAACAATTTCATTTTCTAAATTTGTTTATGGCCTAGGAATAAAAAATGTTGGCGAGCATATATCAAAGTTGTTTGAAAAACATTTCCTGAGTGACCTTGATAATTTTATGAACTCATCCTTTGAAGAATTAGAATCCATCGAAGGGGTCGGAACTATAGTAGCAAAAGAAGTAATTGATTTTTGGTCCCAGAAAGAAAACCAAACCATGGTAAAAGAATGTATTCGCCAAGGTGTAAAAATTGAAAAGAAAGAATTTGTGAAAGATCAATTTTTAACAAATAAAACTTTCGTCTTTACTGGAACTTTAAAAACATTTAATCGAAGGGATGGGAAAGAAGTAATAAACAAATATGGAGGATCAACCACTAACTCAATAAGTAAGAAAACAGATTTTTTAATTGCAGGAGTTGGCGCAGGATCTAAATTAGAAAAAGCTAAAAAACTAAATATAAAGATCTTAAACGAACAAGAATTCTTAAAATTTGTAAATCTAGATCCAAACAAAAGCCCCTAAGGTATATTGAAAATAATTTTTTTCACAACCTTTGCTCTAACAAGACTATTAATAGGTGAACAGCTGGGGTTAAAAAAAGTTTCGCAAGTTGCGCACAAAGCAATTTATATCACTCAACCTCCATCTGATTCAATTCGACTTTATGTATTAAATCAAAGCGGATTTATCCAAATTATAAAAAATGGGAATACGCTTAAAGAACCTTTTCTTGATATTTCTAGTCAAGTTAATGGATCGCAAAACCCTGGAGGCTTGTTAGGACTTGCTTTTCATCCAAATTACAAACAAAATGGTTTTTTTTATTTAAGCTATATAAATAAAAATGATAGCTCTATCGTTTCAAGATTTAATATTACAGAAAATATTGAAATTGCGAATAAAAACTCAGAGAAGATTATAATGAAGTTCCCAAAAGCAAGCAATCATAACATCAGTGGACACCTAACCTTTGGGCCAAATGATCATTTTTTATACATCTCATTTGGAGATAGTGTCAACTATCAATCTACTGTTAGCAATTCTGTAAACTTTACAAATTTTTATGGAAAAATACTTAGAATAAACGTTGACAATAACTTCCCTTATGTTATTCCACCTGACAACCCTTTCTTTAATAATATTTATAAAAAGTCAGAAATATTTTGTTTTGGCTTACAAAGTCCTCGACGGTTTTCTTTTGATAAATTAACGAATGATTTCCTAGTCCCAGATATTAGCAAGAAATCTTGGCAAGAAATCAATTGGAATAGTTGGGGTGTTTCAAAAAATGCAAACTTTGGTTGGAACCTTATGGAAGGAAACCATTGTTTTGATCAAGAAACCTTTTGCGATACAACTG
The DNA here is from genome assembly GCA_038365355.1 of Fidelibacterota bacterium. Classification (GTDB taxonomy): domain Bacteria; phylum Fidelibacterota; class Marinisomatia; order Marinisomatales; family UBA1611. Next base: position 2,818 of record JAYPLH010000074.1, on the reverse strand, counting down.
GACTAATTATGCCGGTGTTTGAATATCCAAATAATGTATCATATATGAAAAAATTAATAAATATGGGAAGTCAAGAAACATATGGTTGTGCAGTAGTAGGAGGCTATGTGTATAGAGGTGATAAGCACTATACCCTGTACGGGTCTTATGTTTTTGGTGACCATTGCTCAAACCAAATCTGGGTATTAAATAAAAATAAAAACGGAAAGCCAATCATAAAGAATATTAAGAAAGAATTAGAAAAAAACAGCCAAAGCTTTCCAATAACCATCTCTTCATTTGGTGAAGACAATCTTGGTGAACTATATGTAGTAGATTACATAGGTGCCGTTTATAAATTTATATCTAATTAAAAGAATAAAACTATGATGAAAATAGAAAAAGTAGTGGGAGATCTTATTTTGCTAGTTTTAGATAACCACGAACCATTAAAAAAAATTGGTATTGATCAAGACAAAATTTTTGTTAAAGTAGAAGGCTATGATGAAAATGGGATGTGGATTCATCACCCAGGATTCTTGGTTCCTAACCTTAAGGATGAAAACAAAGAAAAAACAAAAAAAATAGTAGCATCAATATTAATCCCTTGGGCTTTCATCGTTTCCATAGCTCATTTTCCCGGGGCAGAAGGCTTTGATTTCCCATCGCCGTTTGAACAACATATTGGTTTTAACTAAAATAAATGGAAACTCCAGCAATCGATATAAAAGGATTAACCAAATCCTATGGGGAATTGAAAGCGCTCAATGGCGTTAATATTTCCATTAAAAAAGGGGAATTTTTTGGTTTACTTGGACCGAATGGTGCTGGAAAGACAACAACCATAAACATTTTAACTGGATTAGTTTTTAAAGAACGTGGGTCTACAAAAGTCTTTGGAAAAGACACAATAAAAGATTTTCGATATACCAGATCTAAAATTGGAATTGCTGCACAAGAATTTTCTGTTGATTGGTTTTTCCCTATCGAAAAGTTGCTCTTTTTCCAAGCTGGTTATTATGGGATAAAGCCAAAAGATGCAAAACCTCTGGTTGATTCTCTACTGAATCGATTAGGGTTAAGCAGTAAACGTAATTCTAGGCTTCGTCAATTATCTGGAGGAATGAAAAGAAGATTTCAGATTGCCAAAGCGCTGGTTCATGATCCAGAAATTTTGATCTTAGATGAACCTACTGCGGGAGTAGATGTTGAACTTCGCAGAGATCTGTGGAAATATTTACAAGATTTACATTCAAGAGGGAAAACAATTCTTCTTACCACTCACTATATTGAAGAAGCAGAATTATTATGTGAAAATGTTGCAATCATTGATAACGGTAAAATTTTAAAAATGGGTGCTCCAAAAGAACTGACTAGAGAATTAGGAGAAGCTGGTATCACAGTCGTTTTAGAAAATCTTAATGGTCTAAATAAAAAAGATTTAGAAAATTATAAATACACCAGAGATAAAAATCGACTGCATTTTTCTATAAAAGATCCTGATGAGGAACTACCTAAAATCATTCGAGTTTTATCAAATGCGGGGCTTCATATTCAAAAAATTGAATCAAACAAATCTTCTTTAGAAGACGTTTTTTTAAACCTTACAGGAAAAGGAATAAATGAGTGAACTGGGTAGGTCTTAATACTCTAATAAAAAGAGAAGTTGGTAGGTTTTTTGCAGTTTATCGCCAAACTGTACTACCTGGATTAATTACTACAGCTCTTTACATAGCAATTTTTGGATTTACTCTGGAACAGCGTATTTCAGAAATCCAAGGTGTTCCATACACTATGTTTATCCTCCCTGGACTAATAATGATGAATACATTAACAAACGCGACTTCAAATACAGCCTCTTCAATGCTACAAATGAAATTACTGCAACAGCTACCTGATCTGTTAACAGCGCCACTGTCGGGGTTGGAAATAGCTTTGGCATATATCATTGGCGGAGCTGTAAGAGGAATGGTTAATGGTATATTAGTATTACTTCTTGGTGTTTTCCTTATCGGTATGCCAGTAAATAATTTATTTGGAACCCTTATGTTTATATTCCTTGTGTCTTGGGCGTTTTCAAGCATGGGATTACTTCTGGGACAACTAGCTGAAAGCTGGGACCAGCTAGCTATGATGCAAAATTTTTTTTTAACGCCTCTTAGTTTTTTAGGAGGGATTTTTTACTCTATTAAGATGTTACCGAATTGGGCACAAACCTTAAGTTATATAAACCCTATTTACTACATGATTAATGGTATACGCTACACTGTTCTTGGAGTCAGTGATTCTGAAGTTGAAATTAGTATTCTTATGGCAATCGTTCTAACTATTGGTTTTACACTAGCATCAATCTTGCTTATGCAAAGTGGGAAAAAGATTAAAAATTGAAGAACTCTTTTGCGCTGTTTTTTTTAGCTTGTGCTTATAGAAAAATCAATAATAAGGGCTAGAGATTGAATTATTTAAAACCACTTTTTATAACAATTGTTTTTTCTTTTTCTGTTTTTACAAGGTCGCAAAAATTAGATGCGGATATCACAATGGAAAAGAAATCACTTATTATCTTACAATCGGATTTGAATAACCACATTGATATCGCCAATCAAATACTCTCTATCATCTCATCTCAAGCAACGTCATTAGGAAGGTTTGAAATAATAGATCGCAATCTCGTAACCGAAATACTAGCAGAACAAAAATTCCAATTATCTGGTATGATTAATGATGAAAATATTATTGAAATTGGAAACATGGCATCCGCAGATGAGGCTCTTATTCTTAAAATAATTCAATTTAATCAAAAAGGGGTACCAAAAGAAAAAGATGAAGAAAACGATGA
>JAYPLH010000321.1:0-1504 GCA_038365355.1 Fidelibacterota bacterium | reverse complement strand
ATGATCTACTCTCGAAATGACTCCGCAAAAATTATTTTCCGATAATATATTTTACTCTTATGCAAAATTATGTTTATAATATGCTCAAATAATGGAGGCCTTTTTATGAAATATAATTTTATTTTAATGTTTTCTTTACTTTCATTTGTTTTTGCTGGTGAGAATACTACCAAAATTAAAGTAGATGGAATGCAATGTAGCTATTCATGTGCTGGTAAAGTGCAATCCGTAGTTCAAAAAATAGATGGAGTAAAAGAATCATCCGTGGACTTTGCCAAAGGAATGGCAACGGTTACTTTTGATGAAGATAAAGTTAATCGTACTGATATTATCAAATATTTGAAGAAAAATACAAATTACAGCATTGAACAAGCAAGTGCTTATCAAAAATCTGGTGGTTGTGGAGGAAGCAAGAAGAAAGAGACTCAAATTTAATTTAAATTGTTAGATTGAAAAAAAGCCTCATTCATTGAGGCTTTTTTTTTATAGATTTTTATTTATGTTGATATTAATTGAAAGGTGATTTTCTACTAGATCAGCAATTTCTACCTCAGAAGTCATAACAATTCCATCTGCTTCAACTAAATCTTTTAAAATCGGCTCTAAGCCGGATATTTGATCCGTGCTTAGTACTTCTTTTATTCTCGCTAATACCATTTCTGTGTGAGCTATTAAATCTTTATGATTAGAATTATTTATATGTACGTGCGCTTCATTTAAAAATTTGTCAGCTCTTTCTTCTGAAAAAGATGGAAATAGCTTGCTAACTCCATTTAGCCATGCTTTTTTTTCCTCAAAATTTGCATCTCCATCTGAAAGTTGTATACATGCGCACAAATGAGTAACTGCTTGTAAAGGAGTCATATCAGAAGGTGAAGGTGTTTGGTTATCTTTTTTATTTCTACTAAACCACTTCATTCCGATTCTTCCCATTCTTTAATTGTTAATGTTTTCATACTCAAAGCATGAATCTCATGTTTCATCAAATCTCCTAGAGATTGATATACCATTTTATGCCTAGCCACTAATGAATTATTCTGAAAATCTTCAGATACAATTACAGCCTCAAGATGAAATCCACCATCATGTAAGTTATGATTTAAGTGTCTTCCTGTAAAATCTTTTACCTCAAAATGATGTAGATCTAATGCTTCTTTCAGCTTTGATTCCATAGTATTCTTTATTGGTGTTGATTTTGTCATTTTTATTTTACAAATTGTTTAATGAGTGATTTGAAATTATTCCATTTAGGGAAACAAGATAAATTACGTTATTTAAAGTTAATTGAAAAAATTAATCCGAAGCACAAAGATGAAATAGTTTTAGTTTTAGGTGAAAAAATACAAGACATTTTAAAAGAGGGAAAAATTACTTCAATTGAAATCGAACTTATAAATGAAATGGCTCGGTTTGTTAAAATTTTTGAATCCTTTAAAAATTTACCTGAAAATATTGTAAAAAAAATTCTTTTCGCAATGTCATACTTTATTGATGATGAAGATGA
>JAYPLH010000320.1:0-1504 GCA_038365355.1 Fidelibacterota bacterium | reverse complement strand
CATCTTCATCAAAATAATAACCTCTGTTTGGAAGCCCTAAACCACTCTGTGATAAATAAGTAATATGCTCAGAGGGATTCTTTTTATCAATGTAAACATAAATCCCAAATGGAGCAGTAGTATAAATGTCTGCATAAGCAAAGTATTCAGAAAGATCAGATATGTCAATTATTTGATCAATTTTTTCTAATTCTGGAAGAATGCTCTGTATGCCAGTTTTTTCTAATGTTATTGTATCCATATAACTTTGGTAAAGATCACCAATTTTTTGGTTATCAGATCCACTAGGAGAGTTTGTATTAGATGCTTCTTCAATAATACTCTTCACATCTTCACGTGCTTTTTCCCTTAAAACTGTAAATGTAGCATAACGAGATTTATCTTTTGGCAGCTCAAATTCTTTAAGCCACGTTCCATTAACATGCCTATAAAAATCATCTTGAGGCCTTATGGTTGAGTCTACTCTACTAAAATCAATTCCAGATTTTCGCATTTGCTTTTCCTGATTTTTACATGAAGAAAAAAATATCATAAAAATAAATAAAAGATAAAAAATATTCAATTGTTGCACCTTATTTTGTTAAAAATATATTTAACATTAGAAATCAAAATATATAAAATGATTTATTAACCTGGATTGAGCTTAATCAGGTATAAAAGTTATATCAGAAACTCCATACATATGAGCAACATATGTTGTACTTTGCCAATTTGGGTATGAATCAGAATGATGATTAGATCTATAACAAGTGGCATGTACTAAAATGTTGCCATAGGTGTGTGGCCCATTCCACGCTGGGTTATAGACCCCACCACTACCATTTAAATCTGCACCGACAATATATTGTTCTCCAGCTGTGACGGAAACACTACTTGATAAATTTTCGTAGGACCAATTAGCATTTGAAGTTACATCCACTTTTCCTAGAAAACTCTGATCAGATACTTTCCAAAGCCTAACAGTCTTCGTACCATAAAAATATCCTCCTAGTTGGGTAATTGTTCCATTCACTTGTGGTGTAAATCGATATCCTAATACATAATTCCAAGTATTATTACCGGTTAAACTAGACATATTGCCATTTAATGGGTTCTCAGCAGTAGCTGAAGAAGAATGGGATTTTTGTACACCTTGAAAAGTAGGAAATGCGATTTGGCCGTTGAAAATGGTAAAAGAAATACTGATAATTATAATCTTTAAAAATCTCATATTATTTTAATAGCAACATTTTTGTAATTCTTCTTGCCTCTCGAGTCTTCAACTCTGCAAAGTAAACTCCTGATGAAACATTAACTCCTTTACTATCTAAACCATTCCATGAAGTAGAATAATTTCCATATGATTTTTTTTCATTTATGAGAGTTATGACCTCTTGTCCCATCATATTAAATACTCGTAAAGTTACATTTGATCTTTTAGGAATAGAAAAATCTAGATTGGTCATAGGGTTGAATGGATTCGGGTAATTTTTACTTAAAGAAAAATTATTTGGAATGACTTCTA
>JAYPLH010000319.1:0-1507 GCA_038365355.1 Fidelibacterota bacterium | reverse complement strand
TTATAACCCTAACAATGTTGAAATAAATTAATAATTAAAAAAGTGAGGCAATTAAATGCAACATATGAAGAATAAAAACGGTTTTACAATTATTGAACTTATAATGGTGATGATAATCATTGGAGTTCTAGCGGCTGTGGCAATCCCTAGATTTCAAGATATTGTCATAGAAAGTGAAGTAGCTGTTGAACAAAGAATAATACAGACTATTTATGATGGTTTAGAAACGTACGCTAGAGAAAGATATGTAGCAAACGGAGTGCGTTCATGGCCTGATAATCCTTTTGTAGCTCTTTCTAAACTTCCGCCAGACTATGATGCAGATAATTTTGTATTAACTAATATGAAGGATAGAGACTGGATCTTTACTGGTAATGGCAACAATGAGGCTTACAATAATACCATCGCTCATTTAAGAAAATCAGATAGCATTGCTGTTTGGAAATACGATCCAAACACTGGGGAAATTGAGTATTCAGGCGCTCCATTTAGCCCAGTAAATGTTTTACATAGAGTAAATGCTACTGGTGGCAACTAGAAATATTACTAAAAAGGAATTATTTATCATGAAGAATAGACAATCAAATGGGTTTACACTCATAGAATTAATAATGGTTATGATAATTTTAGGAGTATTAGCAGCTGTTGCAATACCTAGGTATCTAGAAACTATTCAAAAATCAGAAGTATCTGCAGAAGATGCTGTAATCGACAGAATATGTGTAGCATTAGAAAATTTTGCTCAACATAAAATGTTGACAGAGGGAAGAAGATATTGGCCAGAAAATCCTTTTGATGCATTAGAAACTGTTCCACAATCCTATACTGAAGATGGTAATAACGCAGACACAGATAATGAATGGACTTTTGTGAATTTTTACACACCAGATGATAATGCAGAAGTTTCTGGTAGAATAACTCACCAAAGAGCTGATAATACAAGATGGCAATGGACCTACAATGCAGGTATTAATCATGGTACTGATGGTGATGTGACGGGTAGTTTATTTAAACGAACAGAGCTTGGAACAGCGGGAACTGAAATCCGATTTCAATAAACATTAATTGAAATTAAGTTTATATTTTACACTTAAGGCTTCGCTGATCTAGCGAGGCCTTTGTAATTTTTGGAGTAAATGTTGTCAAAAAAATACAATTCTAAAAGTGGCGTTACAATGGTTGAGCTTGTTATTGTCTTAGCGATAATGGGCATTTTAGCGGTAACCGTAATACCAATGTATAGTCAAATGCAAGCTAAGTCTCAGTTTACTAGAAACAGAGCCAATATGGAAATTATTAAAGACGCCTTTTTAAATCATTTTTATCATACATATTCTATGGGTACCCCTGCAGTACCCACTCCTCCAGACAGCTTAATGACGGATGAGTGGTGTAATACACCAATGGACTCAACAAAAAGCTCTAAAACACCAAATGACCTTTTTGGAACAGGTGAAGTTCCAAAAAATTCTAATAATAATCCTTTTTTATACAGAAGCTGGATTGA
>JAYPLH010000318.1:0-1510 GCA_038365355.1 Fidelibacterota bacterium | reverse complement strand
TTTTCTGGAACGGTTGTAGACATATACTACAAAGATATAGTTCCACTTATTGATAATGGGTGGACCTATGAATGGGATAATATAGCTAAGTGTCCTTATTTAGTTAAAAACGATCAAACAAAAATTATCACATATGATAATCCTCTATCAGTTCAATACAAGTGTAATTATGCGAAGAATCGGAATCTTGGAGGTGTCATGGTTTGGGCATTAGGCTATGATAGCATGGAACAAGATCATTCTCTTACCCAATCCATTAGTACAAATTGGCTTTCCACTTCAATAAAAGATTATAATACAGTTCCCCAAGAAACATCTTTATCTACATACCCAAATCCATTTAATAATGGAACAAAAATAAAATTTGAATTACATCAGGGTGGTAACATTTGGATAAAGCTGTACAATATGTATGGTCAAATGATTGATCTGATACAAAATGGGTATTTTGATGCAGGCTCTCACTCAATAAATTTTCAACCAAAATTGATTCATAATAGTCTTGCTACGGGTATTTACTTTTTAGAGTTAGAGACTTCGAGTTTGAGGTTGACAAAAAAAATTCTCTATTTAAAATAGGCTAATTATATAGATGATATTTCAAAGATTTTTTAGAAAACCTTTTTAAAGATTTTTTTTCGTTCTTTAAAAGCTCCAAAAGAGCATCTTGTTTGTTTATATTGTTAGATTGGGATGAAGTATTAAGATAGTTTGTTAGAGAATTATTTCCGTACAAATTATTTAGACTAATTGAATTAAAATTAAATTTATCATCATAGTTTTCATTTATAATGGAGATTTTACGAAGTGCGGTTTCCAGAGCTTTGAATTTATGTTTTTCTGTTATTTTAAAAATACTTCCATAGCAGGTATCGTTTTCAAATTTTGGATGTAATGCTTTACCAGGTATTGTTTTTGGAGAAAATTTAGTGAAATTTATATTTATACCTTCAAGATTAAGAGCCTTTAATTGATTAATTAAATCCTTTTTAATCCAAGGTGCGCCAATTTGTAGAAATGGTTTTTGAGTACCACGTCCTTCGCTAAGATTTGTTGCTTCAAAAAGGCACATTCCAGGATATATAATCGCGGTTTCTAGGTTTGGAATATTGGGGGAGGGAGGTATCCATGGAAGATCTGTCTCATCAAAAAACATCGACCTTTTCCAACCATCCATTTTTACGATAGTAATTTTTTTTGGAAGGGGGGATAACCAGTTTTCATGTATAGCCATATATGTCAATTCACCAACAGTTAAACCGTATCTGATTGGTATAGGGTAATAACCCACAAAAGATTTAAATGAAGTATCTAAGATAGCTCCTTCAATTATTTTTCCACTAATTGGGTTTGGTCTATCTAAAATCATTATTTCAATATTTTGTTCAGCAGCAGCTTCGATAACCATTCCGAGTGTCGATATGTATGTATAAAACCTGGAACCAATATCTTGAATATCATAAATAATTAAATCTAATCCTTTTAGCATGGTTTTAGTAGGTTTTCTATT
>JAYPLH010000317.1:0-1510 GCA_038365355.1 Fidelibacterota bacterium | reverse complement strand
GAGAAGCGAATAACTTTTTAGGAAATTTGGAAAAAGCTCTTTTACTTATTTTTTTTATTTTAATAGTTAGTATCCCATTCTTATATAGATTTGTTAGAATTGGGAGGATTGGTTGGTTTGTTAAAACAACCTCAAGTCTTGCAAATGATAAAAATTATAATACTGCTGAAACATTAAGAACTATACAGGTCCTTCTAGGTGCAATTTTTTTTATTATTCACGGGGCTTTGTTTTGGGGATTTTTAAATATTGCAATTTTTTTAATCATTACGTTTATTGTAAGTCTACTCCTTGAAATAATTGGTTCTAAAACAGGATATGTGTTTGGAGGTAAGTATCATTACAATAGCAATAATACACCAGGTTTTATATTCTTTGGAATACCTGTTCTAATTCCAATTGCTTGGTTCGGCATAATTTATATGTCTATAAATTTTTGTAATTATGTTACAAATGTCAGATTCCCATTTGAAGATTCCACAAATTATTTTTTTATTATTTTGACAGCTATTTTTGTAATGCTTCTAGATCTGGTCCTTGATCCATTAGCAGTAGATGAAAAGAGGTGGAATTGGGAATTCCCAGGTATTTATTATGGAATTCCTATTTTAAACTTCTTTGGATGGTTATTAGTACCCTTATTAATTTTATTAATATTTCAATATTGTTCTAATCCAGTAATTAAAATTATTTCTTCATATTCTGTATTACTTCAATACTCTCCAGGAATTTTATTTATTTTTTTACCGATTATAGCATCTAGACCTTGTTTTGAAAGAGGGTTGATAATTCCAGGTTATGTTGGAGTAATTATTACCTTTACTTATCTTGTAATTTCTATTATTAGGTTTTAGAAAATAAAAAACGCGCCATAGGCGCGTTTTTTATTTTGTAGCTGACCTCGCAATGCCAGCAATGTGGATTTATTTTGCTGATAATTTGGAGGTCAGCAAACTACTTGAATAAGACAACTGATCACCTCCTTTAGTTTAAAGTTAATAAGAAATTCCACTGTATAATTTTATAGTATTAACTCTATAAAAGTCAAATTGGATTCTTTTTCATTCAATTGTTTTTATATTTTTTGTTTAAAAACATGATGCCTGTGTTTTTTTGAAATTCTTCTCAATTCATATTGTACAAGATCAATTTCATCCATAGTAAGATCTTCTTTTGCTAGATCAACCTTTTCCTCCCATTTTGGTGACCAAGATTCATACCGTTGTGTTAGTCCTCTAATATAATTTATGTCAGATACTTTCTCTTCAATCGGGTCCTTCCTTTTTCTTTTTCTTGAAAAACGTCTTTTTCGTATCATTATATTATAAATTTCATCAATACGCTTACCTCTTTCTTTTTTTAATTCCTCATTAACTTTGTTTTCAAACTGAACATGGTCATCAGTGATTTGTTCGTAAATACTTAGATCTTTCATTAGTTTTTTTCCATTTTCCGAGGGTATGATTGAGGGTTTGTACTCAACATAAGGTAAAAAGTTTAACTTTTTAAG
>JAYPLH010000073.1:0-7954 GCA_038365355.1 Fidelibacterota bacterium | reverse complement strand
GTATTATTCAATTAAATAAGATTTTCTATCATTTGAATGAATGGAAAATGGTCTATAAATTCATTAATGTCTTCCTTCCTAGTATCTACTAAAAAATACTCTTATACAGATTTTTTGCCGTTTTTTCTTGGCCCTGTTAAAATATCACTTTCTAAGGAATCGGAGAAAAATATTAAAAGGTCTCAAAAATATTTACTTCACAATTTAAAGGAAAATCGATCGATATATGGAGTAAACACAGGATTTGGAAATCTTAGTCAAATAATCATTGATTCAGATGATTTAGAGAAGTTACAGATAAATTTAGTTCGAAGTCATGCATCTGGGATGGGGAAACCTTTAGGTTTGGGTGTGGCCAGAACTGTAATATTTTTAAAATTACTTACCTTTGCAAAAGGATATAGTGGTGTAAGTTTTGAGCTTGTAAAAAAAATTATTCAATTATTTAATAAAGATATATTACCTGTTATTCCAAAAAAGGGTTCAGTTGGAGCCAGTGGTGATTTAGCTCCTTTGGGACATATGGCTCTAGTCTTAATTGGCGAAGGAGAGGTCTTTTATGAAGGAAAAAGATTAAAGACTGCATTGGCCTTAAAGAAAGCAAAAATTAAGCCATTATCTTTAAAACCAAAAGAAGGACTTAGTCTTATTAATGGCACTCAGGTATCAACTGCGATTGCTATCAAAACATTATTGGATGGAAAAAACTTATTATTTTCAGCAGATATAGCTGGCGCTCTATCCGTAGAAAATAGTTTCTCTAGTAGAAAAGTGTTTCAAAAAAAAATACATGATCTGAAACAACACCCTGGCCAAAGGATGAGTGCAAAAAATATATATAAACTATTAAACAAAAGTGAAATAGTGCATTCACATAATAATTGTAGTAAAATTCAAGATCCGTATAGTTTTCGTTGTATACCTCATGTCCATGGCGCAAGTAGAGATATGTTTTCTAATGCAGTTAATATTGTCAATAATGAAATAAATAGTGTAAGTGATAATCCTTTGGTGTTTGACGAAAATTTAATTGTAACATCAGGTCATTTTCATGCAGAGCATCTAGCAATGGCTTTAGATTCATTAGCATTTTCTTTTTCCGAGCTTGGAGCAATATCGGAGAGAAGGATCCATTATTTTATGAAAGGTATTCAAGGAAAAATTCCTCCATTTGTATGTAAAAACCCTGGATTAGATTCTGGATATATGATTGCTCATGTTACATCTACTTCATTAGTATCGGAGAATAAGACACTTTCTCACCCTGCAAGTGTAGACTCACTACCTACTTCAGGCGGCCAAGAAGATTTAGTAAGTATGGCTCCATGGGCAGGTCTGAAATTGATTCAAATTCAAAAGAATGTAAATCGGATACTTGCAATAGAACTTATTGTTGCTGGAGCCGCAAATTCCTTAAAATCCTCAAACTTAAAATCAGGTGATGGAACATCTAAAGTTATAGATATTTTAAAAAAGTACTGTTCTTTTAATGAAGGAGATCGTTCATTAACATCTGAAATTGAAAGTGTATATGATATTCTTAGTTCAGGTCATTTATATCGAGATATTTCTCAACATTTAACATTGGAGTAAAATTGAAAAATCGTCCCCCATTTAAACAAGCTTTTACATTTGATGATGTTTTATTGGTACCACAAAGTTCAAAGATACTTCCACGAGAAGTAAAATTAGAAACAAATTTGACAAAAAACATCAAACTGAATATTCCTATTCTAAGTGCTGCAATGGATACTGTTACTGAGGTCGATATGGCGATTGCTCTTGCAAGAACTGGTGGAATGGGGATTATTCATAAAAATTTAACTATGGATGAGCAATCTAATATGGTGGATAAAGTAAAAAGATCTGAAAGCGGTATGATACAAAATCCAATAACCATAGATCAGAATGCTTCAATAGCAAATGCACAAAAAATCATGTCCGAGTATAAAATAAGCGGTTTGCCAGTAGTTAAAAATGAAAAATTAATTGGAATTATTACTAATAGAGATATACGTTTTGAAACGGATGGAATGTTACCAGTATCAAAACGCATGACTTCTAAAAATTTAGTGACAGTTCCGGTTGGTACTTCATTAGATAAAGCAAAAGATATTCTTCAAAAACATAGGATCGAAAAATTGTTGGTTGTTGATGATAAGCAAAACCTTACTGGTCTTATAACCGTTAAAGATATTCAAAAAAATGAAGATTATCCTAATGCATGCAAAGATAAAAATGGTCGATTAAGAGTAGGTGCTGCAATTGGTGTTTCAAGCGATTTTATGGAAAGAGCAAAAGCTTTATCAAATGTTGATGTGGATGTTGTTGTTATTGATACAGCTCACGGTCACTCTAAATCAGTTATTAATGCAGTAAATTTATTGAAGAAGAGCATACCGCAACTTTCAATTATAGCTGGAAACGTAGCAACAGGTGAAGGAACTAAAGCCTTGATTGATGCTGGAGTAGACTGCGTTAAAGTTGGAATTGGAGCTGGTGCTAGTTGCACAACTAGGGTAATTGCTGGTGTTGGCGTCCCACAGTTAACTGCTATTATGGATGCGGTTGATGTTGCAAAACAGCAAGATATTCCTGTTATTGCTGATGGTGGGCTAAGATACAGTGGGGATGTTGCAAAAGCATTAGCAGCTGGTGCAAACTCCGTAATGCTTGGTAGTTTATTAGCGGGGATGGATGAAAGTCCAGGAGAAACTATTCTTTATGAAGGGCGTCAATATAAATCATATAGAGGAATGGGCTCATTAGGAGCAATGAAGCAAGGAAGTGGAGATAGATATTTTCAAGAAAATTCTGAAGCTTCAAAACTCGTTCCAGAAGGGATTGAGGGAATGGTCCCTTATAGAGGACCCGTAAGTAACACTATCCATCAGATAATAGGTGGAGTTCGATCTTCAATGGGCTATTGTGGATGTAAAACCATAAAGGATTTTGGTAACAAATCAGTGTTTACACAAATTACTGCTGCAGGTGTAAAAGAAAATCATCCCCATGAAGTGAGGATTGTGAAGGAAGCACCTAACTATCAGGTTTCTGATAGTTAGGTGCTTCTATGTTAATGAATTTATGTGACGAGTAATTTGAGATTTTCTTCTAGCACCAGTATTACGATGTATTAGATTTTTACTGACTGCTTTGTCAATAATTTTAACGGTATCTCGATATAGTGAATCGGCATCAGCTTTAACCGTAGTTGCTAATACTTTTTTGATATGAGTACGAAGTCTAGAAAGATTTTCTACGTTTCTTGCACGTCTTTTTTTGTCCTGTCTTTCTCTTTTTAATTGTTGTGGATGTCTATCCATGCATATTTTCCTTTGATTAAAGCCCGGAATATTACATCCCTAACAATTCTAGTGTCAATGGTACATTTTATTTTTAACATGACACTATATAGTAAAATAGGTTGAAAACTTTTGATAAAATTCATACTTATATTACATTTATAAAATTTGAATATAAGTATATGAGTGTTATTTTTATGTAATGAAGAACATCGAACTTTTAAAAACTGTATCCCTGTTTTGGGATTTAGATAAAACTGAACTTGGTTATATTTCTGATAAGATGGTTTCGAAAAAATTTGAAAATGGAAACCTAATTTTTTTAGAAGAATCTGAAGGTAAGAATTTATTTTTTGTTGTAGAAGGCAGCGTTAAAGTAACTAGACTTAGTAAAGATGGAAGAGAAGTTATCCTTGCAATGCTAAATGCAGGTGACTTTTTTGGAGAAATGTCTTTGCTAGATGGGGAAGCTAGATCGGCAAATGTGATTGCTCTTGAAAAAACAGAAGTACTTTCTTTAAATAGGGATGACTTTTTAGTTGTTTTACATGATTATCCTAAAATTGCAATACAATTATTAAAAGAAATGACATCTAGACTCAGGAAAAGTGATAGACAGATTGTAAGCCTTTCTCTAAGTGATGCAGAAAAAAGAATCGCATTATGTATTGTACGGTTTGCAGATGAGCAAGGTGTTATAAAGAATGGTCAGGTAACTATACCTAAAATTCCAATTCAACAAGATATAGCAAATATGGCAGGAACATCTAGAGAAACAGTCTCTAGAGCAATGAGCTTATTAACAGAAGAAAAATATATTGAACGAAATGGTAAACAACTTAAAATTTTAAATTACAAAAGTTTTATTAAGGAGTTCGATTCATAAATGCCTCATGACCTTGTCCGTGGGATTCTTAAAAACAACCATGGATCTATTTCTAAAGCCATAACACTTATTGAAAATAGTCAACAACCTCCTGAACCTTTTTTTAGTGATATTCATAAAAATGCTTTCAATTCTATCAGGATAGGAATTACTGGTCCTCCCGGTGCGGGGAAGAGCACATTAACTAATTCACTAATTGAATTTTGTTTGGCTTCTGGGAAAGAAGTCGGTGTGATTGCTGTTGATCCAACCAGTCCATTTACAGGTGGTGCGTTGCTTGGAGATAGAGTAAGAATGAACAAATATGCTGGAGATAAAAGGGTGTTCCTAAGAAGTTTAGGTAATCACTGTGCTTTGGGAGGTCTTTCAAGTAAGGTTCAAGAAATTGGTGATGTACTTGCTGCTAGCGGCAAAGATTATGTATTCTTTGAAACTGTTGGGGTGGGACAAGGTGAGCATGACATCATTAATGTCGCTGATATTTCAATTGTAGTTCTTGTGCCAGAATCTGGAGATGAAATACAATTAATGAAAGCAGGTTTAATAGAAATTGCAGATATATTTGTGATTAATAAATCAGATAGAGAGGGTTCAAATCGAATCGCCTCAACCTTGAAAAATATTTTACATATTTTTAAAAAGCAGGATAGAAGGGAGCCATCAGTATTTAATACTGTAGCGTCAAAGAAGGAAGGAATTTTAGAACTTTTTAATGGTATAGAATTATTTTTAAGAATGATTGATAAAGAAGGTATACTGGAAAGTAGGAAGCTTGAAAGATATCGAAAAAGAGTTTTTGATATAATCCAAAATAGTTTGGAAACTTCTTTCTGGAGTAGCGGTAAACAAAAACAACTAATTGAGCTAACAAAAAATATTGATGGAACCAGTATAGATCCTAATACAGTAGCGAAACAATTATTACAGGGATAGTATTTTGCCTAACAATAACCAAGCAGAAATGGGTTTTTTAGATCACCTAGAGGAATTAAGATGGCGCTTGGTTAGATCCTTATCTGCAATTATTATAGGCTCAATTATATCCTTTGGAAATATTGATTCTATTTTAAACATACTGCTAGAGCCTACAAAAATGACATCTCGGCCAATCAATTTGCAAGTATTATCTGTTCAAGGCATGTTCCTTATAAAATGGTTTATTTCTTTAATTTCTGGATTTATTATATCACTTCCATA
Organism: Fidelibacterota bacterium; assembly: GCA_038365355.1. Lineage (GTDB taxonomy): Bacteria > Fidelibacterota > Marinisomatia > Marinisomatales > UBA1611. Next base: position 2,566 of record JAYPLH010000073.1, on the reverse strand, counting down.
TTTGATTTATCAATTATGGAGCTTTATTGCTCCAGGGCTTTTTGCAAATGAAAAAAAATTTGTTTTTCCTGTAGTGTTTTTTGGATTCTCATCCTTTATCATTGGTGTTTTATTTGGGTATTTAGTGATTGTTCCATTTTCTTTAGAATTTTTTAGTGGTATAGGAATTGAAGATGTTAATAATAATTTTTCGATTCAATATTATTTTAGTTTTTTAACATGGCTATTACTTGGCGCGGGTCTTATTTTTCAGTTACCTGTAATCTCACTTATATTATCCTCTATTGGAATCCTTACACCTTCATTTATGAGGCATTATCGAAGACATTCTATTGTTGCGATTTTGATAGCTTCATCCTTTATCACACCCCCTGACCCTGTTTCAATGCTGATAATGTCTGTTCCATTAGGATTACTTTATGAAGCTAGTATTGGAATTTCTTGGGTTGTAAATCGTAAAAGAATGCAATTGAAATGAATTGTAATAAAAAAGTATTTTAATTTTATGGTTTTCAACGGTAATTCTTCTCTTGATAAAATTTTAGCTCCTATTATTGATGACCTTAAAACCTTTGACATAGAGTATAAAAGAGCAGTCAAATCTGATGTTCCCTTAATCAATACGATAACAAAGTATATGATGCGTAAAAAAGGAAAAAATATTCGTCCATCGCTTACTCTTTTATCTGCTAGACTTTGTGGAGAGCCAACTATCAATACATATAGGGCAGCAGCAATGATGGAATTGTTACATGTAGCTACTCTCATTCATGATGATGTAGTTGATGATGCCACCATTAGGAGAGGTTTTCCTTCTTTGAATTTTATATGGAAAAATAAACTGTCTGTGTTGATGGGGGATTTTTTATTGAGCAAGGCATTAATCAATATGATTAGAATAAAAGATTTTGATGCTTTAGAAAGAATATCAATTACAGCTGAAAAATTGAGTGCTGGTGAAATTTTGCAAATTGAAAAGAGTATGACTGGGTCAATGGATGAGGCTACTTATTTTGATATGATTGGGCAGAAAACAGCATCCTTGATAGCCACAAGTTGTGAATTAGGTGCTATTACTACCACCAAAAAAAAAATAGATAGGACATCGACTTATGATTTCGGTCATAATTTAGGTATTGCTTTCCAAATTAAAGATGATTTATTCGATATACTTGGTAGCGAATTTGAAACTGGAAAAAATTCCAATAGTGATGTTAAAAAAAATATGATCACTTTACCTTTGATTCACGCAAAATCTAAAATGTCTAGGATCCAAAAAAGAAAATTGAATAAACTACTTCGTAAAAACAAGAAAAATAAAAGTACTCTTTTAAATATTAGAGAATTAATAACAGAAGCAGGAGGGATTCAATACACAATTGATAAAATGGAAGAATATTCAAATTTAGCTTTGAAGGCAATAACCGATTACCCAGACTCACCAATAAAAGTATCCTTGATAGATTTGGTATCCTACAATGGGTCAAGAATAAAATAAGATTTATGAAATTTGATCAGAAAATTCTGATCGTACGTTTTAGTTCTATTGGAGATATCGTACAATCAACTTCACCAATTAGGACCATTCGAAATGCGTTTCCAGACTCTTCAATAACATTTTTGACTCTTAGTACCTATGCTCCATTGCTAGAAATGCATCCTGACATTGATAGCCTTTTATCAATAAATCGAAAACAAAGTTTTAAAAAACTCTTGGAGATGAGAAAATATTTATATGGCAAAAGATTTCAATTTGTTTATGATTTACACAATTCAATTCGCTCAAATGTTCTAACTTATGGAATTTCCAAAAAAATTTATCGCTTAAAAAAACCACGTTTTAAAAGATCAGGATTATTTTTTTTTCATATTAACAAATTTGAAAAAGAGTTTTCTTCTTTAAGACTTTTCCACGATAATATTGGCCCTATATGGAATAATAAAGATAAAATTCCTTCAACGTATCTTAAAATAAGTAAGTTTGAAAGAGAAAAAGCAAATAGAGTGTTAATCTCTAGAGGTGTGAAAAGGAATTTTATTGCTGTAGTTCCAGGTGCAGCATGGAGTCAGAAGCAGTGGTCCAGTAAAAATTATATTGTTACTTTGAATAAACTGAATTTACCAGCTGTCATTTTAGGTTCAAAAAAAGATGAAATTTGCAATGAAATATCACTAGGATATAATAAGGCAATTAACCTAGCCGGAGAGACAGATCTTAGGTTAGCAGTTTCAATTATTTCAAATGCTATGAAAATCATTGGAAGTGATACAGGCTTAGTTCATGCTGCAGAGGCATTGGGTAAAACTGTTATTATGATAATGGGCCCAACTTCAAAAGAGACTGGAGGAGGCACATACAAGAAAAAGTCAATAATAGTTGAAAGAGATATTTGGTGTAGACCATGCTCTCAAAACGGAAAATTTCCATGCTATAGATCTAGCCAAAAATGTATGGACTTAATTCTTCCAAGAGATGTAGTCTCTGCTTTCCTACAGTCTAATAAGGCTTGAATATGTTTTGGTTTATTTTATACAATGGTGTGCTTCTTCCGGGCCTTACATGTAT
>JAYPLH010000072.1:5441-7963 GCA_038365355.1 Fidelibacterota bacterium | reverse complement strand
GTAATGACGACAATGGTTCAGAGCTTGTAACTCAAGATTTAGCTGCTGCTCAGGCTCATGGTCACCCAGATTATTTATATATATCTGGCAGTATAGTAATGAATGGATTAGCGGATGTTCCCTGGGATGATTTTGATGAAGATACCGACGGATCCTGGACAGGTACTTACGTTATGGAATCTGCAGGACTCGCTTATACAGTAGATGCAAATGGCTTACCTGCTAGCTTAAATGTGACTCCCCCAATGAATGGAGTAGCGTATCAAGATGTAGACACAGTTATAGAGGACGAATTTTTTGTTCAAACTGATTACAAAGGTGCGTTTTCAACTGATGAAAATTGGCTAGATGGATGGTCTTACCTTTCTGAAGCAGGGTTACTATTGAGTGCGGATAATAATTCATCTACTATACTGGCTGATAAGATTACTTTACATGGCAACTATCCAAATCCATTTAATCCCAGTACGGAAATAGTCTTTGAATTAGGCCAAGACTATAAAACTGTTGAGTTAACGATTTTTAATATGGTTGGGCAATCTGTGTACGAAGTATCTATGGAGGATATGGTTGCAGGTTTTCATCGAGTAACATGGAGTGGAAGCAGCTTAGATGGAAAACTTGTACCAAGTGGGCTCTATTTATATCGTATATCTACAGAAACAAAGTCAGTGATCGGTAAAATGACTTTATTAAAATAAAATTCTTGTGTCACCTCACAAGTTAGGTTCACCGATCATGAACCGGAAGGGCGTCTAGAAATAGACGCCCTTTTTGTTATTTTTTAAGTTTGTTATAAATATTTTCTTTGAACTTGTGGTATTGTTGGAATAACTAATTAGAAAAAAAATAGTATAAATAAAAAATTAAACACAAGACGAATTTCTAATAAACTTCAAATAAATTTGGTTTAACATAGCTATCAATAAAACAAAAGATTTTTAAGTGAAAATCACTACTCCTAACATTAAAACTAAAAAAGACAAAGAAAAAAAAGTAAAAGAATCCCTACTTCAATTGAAAAGAAAAGTTTTTATACCTAAATATTTTTAATAAGATATTTTGGATGAGTTTAGCTCTCTTGATTTTACAATGGAACGGTACACGACGCAGTGTTGTTTTATTCTGGCATATACTATCCCTCGAGATACAAACCTTTAACTAACATTAATAATATAAAATGAGTGATTTATTTTTAATACTAGCACTTAAGAACGCTTAAAAATGAAAACAAAACTAATTTCAGAAACGATAGGTACCTTATTTCTACTTCTTATAGTAGTGGGCTCTGGAATCATGGGAGAAAATTTGACAGAAAACAAAGCAGTAGTTTTACTTGCAAATAGTATAGCAACTGCATTTGGTTTAATCGTTCTGATTTGGACTTTTGGGCCATACTCTGGTGCTCACTTTAACCCTGCTGTTTCTATTTTAATGATGCTTTTGGGCAAGTTAACAAAACAAGATATGTTGTTTTATGTTCTTTGCCAATTAATTGGTGGTGTGTTGGGAGTAATTTTTGCAAATATGATCTTTGATTTAGACATTATATCCATATCTGATAATAAAAGGTTAACGAGTGGAATTTTTGTATCTGAGATCATCGCAACTTTTGGCTTGTTAATAACGATTTTATTGGTTAGCAAACAAAAAACTGAAATGGTTGCTCCTGCAGTTGGATTATATATTGGAGCAGCATACTGGTTTACCTCATCAACTTCTTTTTCCAATCCGGCTGTTACAATAGCTAGAACTCTTAGTAATACTTTTACAGGAATTATTCCTTCAGATGTTATTCCCTTTATATTTGCTCAGCTTATCGGAACATTGATAGTTTATCTCATTTATAAGCATGTATATGAATAATAATGTTAAAACAGTTTTATTTGTTTGTGTGGAGAATGCCTGTAGGAGTCAATTGGCTGAAGCTATTTCTAATCATTTTTTTCCTGATCAATTGAAAGCCTTTTCGGCTGGATCAAACCCTGCTAAAGAAGTCAACCCCAAAGCTATTCGTTCTTTAAATAGCATGGGAATTGCTCATAAGGGAAAAACTAAATCAATAAGTCAAGTAGAAGAGAAAAAGTATGACTACATTGTTGGGATGGGATGCGGAGACGCATGTCCAATCATTCCTGGAGCACAAATATTGGAATGGAATATTCCAGATCCTAAACTTTTTGAATCAAAAGAATTCAATAAAGTAAGAGATATGATAAAAGAAAAAATTGAGTCAGAGTTACTTTAAAAATCAGCGGTTATCATTAAATAAAAGAAAGGAAGTGTTTTTTCACTTCCTTGATCAGGAAAATAAAAAACAGATCCTATTTCCGAAGAGACTTCGTCATTGTGCTTAGTTTTAAAGATAAAATTCACTTCACTACCATAATAGATGTCTTTTACAGCACTTCTAAAATTGTGTAAAGCAACGAGTAGGTTAGTTCTTTTTAAGATATCGATATTTGCTTTAGCATTTATTTCATTCAGTCCATCATGACCATGGCCAAAGTATTTCTTGTGAT
>JAYPLH010000072.1:0-5341 GCA_038365355.1 Fidelibacterota bacterium | reverse complement strand
CCAAGAAAATCCATATTTCTGAAATTGAGAAAATATACATCATAAACTGAATTTTTCTTTAAAGATGGAATAGTTTTCGTCCAATATATACCATCAATCACAACATCATCTTGGTCATCATGTGATTCATTCATGGTTTCGTTAATAAACAAATGCATTAGCAATAATTCACCAGATAAGAAACTGTCTTTTCCCAAGAAGCCTTCGAAGCTTCTCCCAATGTTGTTCCAATTATTTTTCGCTATCAACCTTTGATTTCCTAAAGCTAATTCAAATCGACCAACTTTCACAAAGTCATAGTCAAAGAAAGGAATTTTTAGATTACTAAAAGTAAAATATGCCTGATGTAAAAAGGGGGATGCAGTGGTAGCGGTAACTCCAGGGTTGTTTTCTACGTTTCCCAAATATCTAGAGTCTTGTAGAATGAACTTTGCAGAAGCATATTCACCTAGAATGTCAAGACCTAGACGAGACCGGGTCTCGGTAATTGTTGCAAATGTTTTTTGCCAGTCCACTGATGAATTTTTATCGGTTCTAGCACGGAAACGTAAATTAGCAGACCAGTTATATTCTTGGGATATTCCAAAATCAAGGATTAGGATAAATAAGAAAGCAAGCGGGCGAAAGTAAATTTGTTTTATGTTTGACATATGTTTTTCTCTTAAGTCTAAAAAAATTGGGGAGAAATTTAACTATATAGATCAAACAGAAAAGGGGAATAGTAAAAGAAAATTACTGTTTCCTATATCCAATATATTCATATGGGTTTACCATAGTGGTGGATATATTTTTTAAATGGGAGCCGATTCGTTTTAAATATCTTGCATAAAGTGGTACAACGGTAGCCTGTTTATTATTTTCAAGGTCTATTTTACCAGATATACAGTTATGTACAATATTATCAGAAACGATCGCTAAAGATTCTTGGTGGGTTTTTAATAATTTTTCTGCTAAAACTAAATCTTGCCTGCCAACAGATTCACAGGTTTTTTGAAATCTTGACATTACCTCATTTTCAAGTGTGTTAAGATTTGGGAGTAGCTCTTCGGAAACCAAGGCTTCTGGATAATGGATTGCCATATCTAATATATTTTTTGTGTAATCTCCAAGTCTTTCAACATCAATCACCATATTTAAAAGCACTAATCCGTTAGGGAGGCTGTCTATGTTTTTTGAAACGGAGAAGTGAGTTACAACTTTTTTGCGAACGTTTTGTTGGAATTCGTTTATTTTTTTATCTTCTTTCTTTAGTTTTTTTAACTTTTTTATTTTCACTCCTCTACGCATATATTTGATTGCAGAAGAAAACATATCTTCAGAAAAAGACATCATTTCTCGAGATTCATCCCACGCTTGAGATAATAAATCTTCAGAGTTCCAAATGGAAACTAGATCTTTAAAAATAGACATAACATAGACCTTTTATGATTTTAAGTAGTTAATAAAATGATTGAAAGTGGAATTACACCAAACATAACTGCTAGATATATAATGGGTATAAATTTATTTTTTACGGATAGTTCTGATATTTTTTCTGCTAGCATAAGAGGGATTGCTCTTAGCTGAGGAACACAGTAAATAATTAAAATTCCGAAAATATTAAATAATAAGTGGCTAATAGCTGCAATTAGAGCGGCAACGGTACCAGTCAGCGCAGCCAAAAGTGCGGTAACGGTTGTCCCGATGTTTGCACCTAGAGTGAATGGAAATATTTTTTGTAAGGTTAATACACCTGCCCCTGCTAAGGGTACAACAAGGGAGGTTGTAATGGATGAACTCTGGACCATAATGGTAAGGATAATACCAAAGCCAATTGCGCGAAGTGCAGTTTTAAATATATACTGATCAAAAAAAGCTTCAATTTTTTCTAAAACAAGACTACGAAGCAGTTTCACAATGGAAACTAAACAAAGAAATGTAATTAATACGCTTATTACTAAATAAACAATGTTATTATCAAATGCAAAGGATTCAATAAACTTGGCTCCCGATTTGACAGCTGCCTTAATAGGGCTTTTTGCTTGAAGCACATCAACATTTAAAACGCTACCAAACAATATCTCTGCTAATGTTCTAGCCAGTTTTTCAATAAAATGGAATGTGATCTCGATAGGAAATATAATTATCACCGCTAGAATGTTGAAAAAATCATGTACTGTGGATGCTGCAAAAGCGCGTTTAAACTCATTCCCTTTGTTTATATGTCCAACTGAAACGATAGTATTTGTAACCGTTGTTCCGATATTGGCTCCCATGATCATCGGGATTGCACCTGAAATTCCAAGAGCGCCGCTGCTTACCATGCCAACAATTAAAGAGGTTGTTGTAGAAGAACTTTGAAAAAGAACGGTGGCAAACACCCCAATAAATAAAGCAACAAAAGGATTGCTTGTTGCGGTAAAAATTGATTCAGCTACTCCTGCTCCCATATGTTTAATTGCAGAAGACATGCCATTAATTCCAACAAGAAACAGATAGAGCGCAGCAATGACACCAAAAATTTTTAAAATGATATTGGCTAGGTCTTTATTCAAGATCACTCCATTAAATATAAAGTAAAATGTTAATAGTTTATTGTTAGAACTCTGTTAGTTAATTATACTTCATGTTTTAACTTACTAAAAGCAAGCTCTTGTTCATTAACATTAGAAGAAATCTTTATTAATGTTTGAAACACCTTGTTCCAGTAAAGATCATTGCAAAACCATATTCATTGCAGGCGTCAATAACCTCTTGATCTCTTATGGACCCTCCGGGTTGTAGAATGGTGTTGATTCCAGAATCTTTAATGGTATCGATGCTATCTCGGAAAGGAAAAAATGCATCGGAAGCAAGAACGCCACCTTTTACATTTTCACCGCCTTTTTTTAGAGCCATATGTACAGCATCAACTCTACTTACTTGACCTGCACCTAAACCCACGGTTGTGTTGTTTTTTGCAATTAGTATTCCATTAGATTTTGCGTGTCTTAACACCTTCCAAGTGAAGAGAGCAGTGGATAAATCATTTTCCGCTGGTTGTTTGAGTGTTACTATCTTAAAATCATTTAAGGATAAAATTTTTGTATCTGTATCTTGTACTAATATTCCTCCATCCACATTTCTGATTTCTAATTTATTTTTTCGTTTACTGAAATCTCCGATTTCCAAAACTCGAAGATTTTTTTTCGTTTGCAAAACTTGTAAAGCTTCAGGTTCAAAGTTTGGGGCGAGGACTATTTCTACAAACACCTGAGTAATTGCTTTTGCTACTTCAGTAGTACAAGTACGGTTTAGTGCAATGATTCCACCAAATGCGGATAATGAGTCCGCATTAAAAGCTCGATTATAAACATCCAATAAGTTATCACCTGTTGCAACACCACAGGGGTTGGCGTGTTTTACAATAACACAAGCAGTTTCATCAAACTCTCTAAGACAGGCAAGGGCACCGTCAGCATCCATTATGTTATTGTAAGACAATTTTTTCCCTTGGTGAATAGTAGCATTTAAAATATTAGGTTCATAATTTCCAGGAATCTTATACGAGGCAGCAGATTGATGCGGGTTTTCTCCATATCTCATTTCAGAATGTTTTTCATATGTCAGTGAAAACGTTTTTGTAAGGGGTTCTTCTTTTAGAAAATTGTGTATCAAGGTATCATACTGAGCAGTATGACCAAAGGCTTTCGATGAAAGATGTTTTCTAGTTTCAAAAGAAATTTGTTCGTTAATTTTAATTTCATCTATTAAAATTGAATAATCTTTAGGGTCAACACAGACAGTAACCCAACCCACGTTTTTTGCTGCTGACCGAACCATAGTTGGACCACCAATGTCTACATTTTCCAGTGCTAAAGCCAGATTGCAATCTTTTTTAGAAATAGCTTCTGAAAATGGATATAGGTTGCAAACGACAAGGTCAATCCATTTAATTTTATTTACTTCTGCATCCGTAACATGTTGGTCTCGAAGCCCTAAGATCCCCCCTTCGACAAGAGGGTTTATTGTCTTTACTCGACCGTCCATAATTTCAGGAAAATTTGTATAGTCACTGACATCTACCACGGGGATATTATTTTCTCTGAGTGTTTTTGCTGTGCCTCCCGTAGATAATATTTCAATATTTTTATTTACAAGGAGTTGTGCTAATTCTACTATGCCTTCTTTATCAAAAACAGATAAGAGGGCTCTATTTATTTGTATTGGGTTTTTATTTAATGTTGGGTTTTTAATCATTTTTTTCAATTACGGCTAAGGTTAAACGACTTTTGCAAACAAAGTCACCATCTTCATTTTTAATATCTATTTCCCACACTTGAATTTTTCTCCCAACTCTTATTGCTGTTGCTTTCCCAAAGACCCATCCTGCTTTTACAGCTTTTAAGTGGTTTGCATTAATTTCTATTCCCACAACAGATTGAGATGATTGATCTATATTCATACCAGCACCAATGCTACCTAGAGTTTCTGCCAGAGCGACACTTGCTCCTCCATGAAGAAGGCCAAAAGGCTGTTTTGTTCTTTTATCTACTGGCATTTTTCCAGAGACAAAGTTTTCTCCGATGTCTACTATTTTTATTCCCAAGGTTTCTACCATTGTTGATGAAGATCGATCATGTATTTTATCTATTATCTCTTTTTTATTCATGTTTTAACATATGTTTAGTTTCGAATAAAGGTATGGCTTCTAAAAACGCTTCTCCCTCAAGTTTTTGAACCTTTCTTTTTAAGGATCTAACGGTATCTTCTGGTTTTACAGAACACTTTTTTTGGATAAAAATAGGTCCACAATCTACTTCATCTGTGACAAAGTGTATAGTGCAACCGGTCTCCTTATCTTTGTTTTTTAAAACTTCCTCGTGCACATTTGTATCCATTCCACCTGCATACTTTGGCAGAAGAGAGGGGTGTACATTTAAGATTTTTCCGTTCCATTCTTGACAAAATGATTTGGATAAAATCCTCATAAATCCAATCAAGAGGACCAGGTCTACTTTGTACTCTTTTAGAACGTCAGTTACTTTTTTATCAAAGGTTTCACGGTTTATATTTTTGTGAGATATGTAATAAGATGGGATCTTATGTTTTTTAGCCCTTTCTAAAATAAAAGCAGTTTTTTTGTTTGAGATAACTACAGAAAGGTTTGAATCTAATTGTTTCGAACTAATAGCATTTAATATTGCTTGGAGGTCTGTGCCTCTAGTTGAACCAAGCACTCCGATACGAATCATCTAAGTGAGTCCATATGATTAATTTTTTTTTGAATGAGCCTGCTTGTTCCGATGTCTTTTCTATGAAAAAGATGTGCTTTAATTTTTAATATTTGTTTTTGTGGTAATTTTTCTTCCGTTTCAATCGT
>JAYPLH010000316.1:0-1517 GCA_038365355.1 Fidelibacterota bacterium | reverse complement strand
CCAATATCAAAATCTTTACCATACATCGTCTTTAGATACGGTTTCATATCGTCCATCTCATCGCGCATATCTATAGCAGCTTTCACAGCATGTTCCGCAGGATTTTTTTCATCATTAATTCCAAAAATTGCGACCATACCATCGCCAATATAGTTATCTACTCTTCCATGGTTTTCTTCTATGACTTTGACCATTCGTTTAAAATATCTATTTAAAATAAATACAACATCATAGGGAGTCAACTTTTCAGAAAATGGGGTAAATCCCCTTATATCACTAAAAAGAATCGCTATATTTTTTGACTCTCCCTGCCGATCAAAAGACATATCTTTAATATCATCTGAATCTAGAACCAACCTTCTAGCAGTTATATCTCCATTTATTGAAGTCTGGCAAGCTAATCTAAATCCCTCTGTTGTATGAGCTTGCTCAATCAATGCTTTTTCTTTTTCAGTTTCTTCAGAGCAATTTTCAACACCATCTAAAATTAACAATCTACATGTAGTGCAATTACCTTCGCCCCCACAAGCTGCAACATGAGGAATATTATTCCTTTTTGCTACTTCTAATAAAGTAACATTACTTGGTGCATTACATTCTTTATTATCCGGTAAAAAAGTTACTTTAGCCATAAAACTATCCTATTTTTCAAAAACCATAGAGTCATTTTTGAAAGATTTGAATTCCAGAACATTACCACTTGGATCCTCTAAAAAAAATGTTCCTTGCTCCCCTTTTAAATTTTTGAATCGAATTTTAGGTTTAATCATAAACTTAATTTTCTTATTCTTGATCTTTTCCCTCAATTTTTCCCAATTATCCCAAGGCAATATAACTCCAAAATGCCTACAAGAAACCATATCACCATCAACTTTATTTACATTTGACTTTATACAATCTTCTGGTGAAAAATGAGCAACAACTTGATGTCCATACATATTAAAATCAATCCATTTATCTGACTCTCTGCCTAAAGAACATCCAAGAACTTTTGTGAAAAAGTCTTTTGTGCTTTTCAAATTATTTACAGGGAAAGCAATATGAAATCTAGGAATGTCCATTAACATTATTTATCATCGTATTACCGCAAATTTACCTACTGCTTCATCTAATTTTTTATTGCTGTCCATATCAAAATTTTGAATATGATATAAATATAGCCCCGGTGCTATTTCTTGATTATTTATCGTTCTCAAATCCCACCATTCATTTCCTGAAAATGGATCATTATGACTTATTTCAAAAATTAGCTCTCCAGATAAACTAAAGATACTAATTTTACATTTCTGTGGCAGATTAGTAAAACGAATCTTTCTTTCAAACTCTGTTTCTTTAAATTGTGATCTTGCCCGGTAAGGATTAGGAACAATATTTACATTATTCAGGTTTTCCTGAGGCTGAACTCCGGGATAAACCTGTAAAAAATTTCGATCCAATACTGTTGTTCCTTTTGAGTTTTCTATCGATGCATATCCCTCAGGATTTGCCCACTCATTAGGATTTGAAAAATTTGTATC
>JAYPLH010000071.1:0-8004 GCA_038365355.1 Fidelibacterota bacterium | reverse complement strand
TAGATATTTTTAAAAGATTTCAAGCTGAACAAAAATTAGATGAAATACAAAAAAGATTGCAACAACTATTGGAACAACAAAATGCCCTAAATGAAGAGATTAGTAACCTAAAACCAGAAACAGAATCATCCACATCCCAAAGATATGCTCAGGAACAACAACGGAACTTAGATGAATTCGAGAACATACTTTCTTTAATGGATGATGCTTCAGATTTAGTTGAACCATTTAGTAAAACCACTTCGGAAGAATTATCTTCCCTCTTAGAATCTGATTTGTCCCAAGAAACCGAATCTTCTTTAGAAGAAACTGCGAATAGTTTAAAAAACCAAGGATTTCAAAGTGCTCAAAATTCAAGCTCTAATTCAATTGAAAATCTTAACAGTATGATGCAAGAAATGAGTGGTATTCAACAAAGCTTCCAAAAAGAAACTGTTTCAAAAATGGCACAAAAATTTGAAAACTTAATGCAAAACATGCTCTATCTTTCTTCGCAAGAAGAAAATTTAAAATCAGACGTTGAGAAAACATATCGTAATTCACCAAGGCTTAAGGACCTTGCCGCTAAGCAACAAATCTTACAAGATCAATTACAATCAATAACTAGTCAAATGATGGCTTTATCAAAAGAAACATTTGCAATTACCCCAGAAATAGGGAAAGGTATTGGAAAAGCAAACTACGGGATGCAACAAGCAAAAGAAAAACTCACAGAACGTAACCCCACTAAAGCAGGAGAGAATCAAAACCTTGCTATGCAGGGATTAAATGAAGCCGCAGTTGGGCTATTTAATTCCATAGAAAACATGAAGAAATCTGGTTCAGCTAGTGGAGTTGAACAATTCATGCAGATGATGCAGCAGATGGCTGATCAACAACAAGGCCTAAATCAACAAGGATTACAGTTAGCGCTTGGTAAAATGGCTGCTGCAGCACAACAACAAATGATGCAACAAATGATGAAAGGTCAAAAAGGACTACGTAAATCACTAGAGCAATTAATGAACGAGATGCGGCAATCTGGAGGAGGAGAGCTTGGTGATTTAAGTGGTATTGGAAAAGAAATGGATGAAGTAATAAAAGACTTACAAAAAAATCAGTACACCCAAACTACTCAAAATAGACAGCAGAAAATTTTATCAAGAATGTTAGATAGTCAAGTATCAATGACTCAACGTGGAGAAAAAGAAGAAAGAAAATCTGATACTTCCACACTTGGGTTTAAATATTCAGGCCCTGGTGGCCTACCTACTGATTTAGGAGAGCGGCAAGATCTTACTCTAAAAGCTCTAAATAGTTCAATGAAAGCTGGGTATTCAAAAGAGCATCAAACAATGATAAAACGATATTTTAATTTCTTAAGTAAAAGCAATTATCAAACTGATAATGTAGATAACTTGAATGAATAATATTTTAATAATTCTTCTGATTTTTTATCCTTTATCATTCTATGGACAAACCTTATTGTCTGATAATAAAATAGTTAAAACAGCAAAGATGTTGGAAGCAAAAGGCGATGTAGAAGGAGCTATCTCAATTTATGAGGATATCCTGATAAAAAATCCTAATCATAGACAATCAATACAAAATCTAAAAAGTATCTATTTAAAGTATTTGATGTATGAAAGGGGGATAGAATTCATGCGGCTTCGGATGTCAAAAAAGCCTAATGATGTTAGAACATATTGTGAGCTTGGAGAAATGTATTTTTTAAACAAACAAAAAAAAGAAGCAATTTTAATATGGTATGCCGGATTAAATAAATTTAAACATAATCGTTCTTTTTATAGGACCATGCTTTCTATTTTAGCTAAGCACAACTTAGATGATGAACTTTCTATGGTTATAAAAAAAGGGCGGGATAATTTTGGTGAATCATTTCTTTCTTTTGAATTAGGATCATACTTACAATCAATTAGAGAATTTGATACCGCGATGGATGAATTTATATCACATTTGCTAAATGAAAAAAGTTATCAAGGAATAATTGAAAGAAAAATATTATCAATGAGCGATGAAAAAGAAGCAACCCCTATTATTGAAAATAAGCTTTTGGAAGCTTCAAAACTTTATCCAAATCAGACTCTTAACATGCTAAGCGAATTTTATTTTAAACAACAAAGATATAATCTTTCAATACAAACAAAAAAAGAATGGACTTCTAAAGGAAATAAGGATTTTAACGAATGGATCAAATTTGCAAATGATCTTCGAAGTGAAGGACAATATCAATATGCAATAGATGCCTATTATTTTATATTAAGCTTTAAACTAAATTCCAAACTTACAGAAAGAGCTTTATTAGGCTTAGGTCAAACTTACGATGATCAAATAACTACAAAAAAGCCTATGTATTTGATACCATATTTTTATAATGACAATATGTTTTTTAAAGATCCTTTTCAGGTCTATTCATCGATATCAACCAAACATCTAGAATCAAGTCTGAATCTCTATGATTCTCTTTTAGTCTCCTTAAAAAAACCATCATTTTTATCGGAGGCTTACTATCGATTAGGTGATATACAATATAGAATATTACAAGATTTTGATAAAGCATATTATTTACTTAACAAGGCGATGAATTACAGACCAAGTAAAAAAACTAAATTAAAAATTATCGATAGGACTTCAGATGTGTTAATAGCTATGGGACAAACACAAGAGGCATTAAGGTTTTTACAAAAACAACGAGAAATTGAGCCTCTAAAAGCCATAGATGAAAAAAATATTCTTATTCATTTCCTTACTAATTCACCAGATTCAATATTGCATAATATTGATTTAACAATTAATAATTTAGAGTTTTCAGATCCTTCCTTTAATGATTTAATGGAATTAAAAAACCTTATTACCAAATATTATAGTGAACCAGCTGATTATTCATCATTCAAATACTTTCAGAAATCCGAACTTTTTATTAGACAGAGAAAATTAGGAGATGCATTAAAAGAATTAGAATATTTAGTGAGGAACTTTCCTAATTCAACTATTACATCATTAGCCCATTTAAGATTAGCTATGATCCACTTTCAATTAAAAAACTATACAAATGCTTTAAGTTACGCTTTATTGCTTGATAATACAGAGTTTGCTGATAGAGGGGTCATCCTTTCAGGGCAAATATATGAAATACAGGACGAAAATATCGAAACATCATTAGAACAATATATGAAAATATTAAATGACTTCTCCTACTCTATATACCATGAGCCAATTAGATATCATGTTCGAAAAATTCAAAAGAATGAAATCCAATGAAAATTGTAATATACTTACTCACCTTTACACTAATATTTGGACAAAAGATTCTTATCCCAATGGATCAAACACAAAATGACCATTTAAAAGCTTATGGAATTGCATATTCAATATTAAAAAATAATGTAAATATAGAATGGCTTTTAAATTACCATGGAGGATCTTTTTTAATGGATTCACACCAGTTTATTGAAATAGAATGCCGGGTAAAAGGTGTGACTTATAAAAAAATTAATCCTAGCGATCTATTAAATATTTATTCTACCATTGATCAGGGAAATATGGATATAGTTTTATTAGAAAAAAAACCAAAAATCGCAATTTACACTCCCCCAAATAAACAACCTTGGGATGATGCAGTAACTCTTGCTCTTACATATGCAGAGGTAGACTATGAGACACTTTGGGATACTGAAGTACATTTAGGGAAACTTAATGATTATGATTGGCTTCATTTGCATCACGAAGATTTCACTGGGCAACATGGAAAGTTTTATCGGAGCCATCGAAACTCAAAGTGGTATAAAGAGCAAAAAATACAATTCCAAGACATCGCTAGCAAACTTGGATATTCTAGTGTTCATGAGCATAAAAAAGGTATTTCAAGGATAATAAAGAATTATGTAAAAGATGGAGGATTTTTATTCGCTATGTGTTCTGCAACTGATTCTTATGATATTGCATTAGCTATGGGAAATGTTGATGGTGTTGAAGCTGTTTATGATGGAACACCTACTAACCCTGACTTGCAGAATAGCCTAGATTATTCACAGTCTTTTGCTTTTGAAAATTTTAAAATTATTTCTGATCCAATGATCTATGAATTTTCAGATATAGATTTTCCACCTAGCCATAATCCAATAACTAGAGGTGCAAAGGCAGACTATTTTACTTTATTTGAATTTTCAGCTAAATACGATCCCGTTCCTTCAATGCTTACCCAAAATCATGTTCCAATTATCAAAGGTTTTATGGGACAAACTACTGGTTTTCACAAAGATAAAATTAAAAAACATATAGTTATAATGGGTGAAGATCCCGCTTCTGAACAAGTTAAATATTTACATGGGAATTTCGGAAAAGGAACTTTTACTTTTTATGGTGGCCATGACCCTGAAGATTATCAACATTTTGTGGGAGATCCCCCTACCGATTTAACACTTCATAGAAACTCACCTGGATATAGACTAATTTTAAATAACATCCTTTTCCCCGCGGCTAGAAAAAAAGAAAGAAAAACATAAATTTTCCTGACAATGTGGATTCAAAAAAATATAACCATCGAGGGAAAAAAAAGGGGGTTCCACTTAATAACTGATCAATTAATAAATCAAATCCCTGAAATCAATAAAATTTATATTGGCTTACTGCACGTGTTTATTTTGCACACCTCAGCCTCAATAACACTTAATGAGAATATGGATAGTAGTGTTAGAGATGACTTTGAGTCTTTTTTCAATCGCCTTGTACCAGAAAACCAAAACTATTTCACCCATATCTATGAAGGATCTGATGATATGCCCGCACATTTAAAATCATCTATCTTAGGTTCTTCAATTATTATACCAATTTCAAATGGGAGCTTAAGACTTGGGACATGGCAGGGGATTTACTTATGTGAGCATAGGAAACATGCGAGCGCAAGAAATATAGTGCTTACTATTCATGGGAAAAAGAAAATTGAAAAGTCTATTTATCACTGATTGGAAGAGGGTCTGTTGTTTTATTTATAGTACTATTATAACTAAAAAATTTTCCTAATTTGATTTTTTTATTCTATCCCAGATTATGTTCATTTGTTTACTAGTTGCCTTGTCTACAGGTATTCCTTTTAATTTTAACTCTTTCTCAATATTTTTAAACCTCTGAATGAATTTTTCATTCGATTTTCTTAACATGGTCTCTGCGGGGATACCCATAAACCTAGAAATATTTACAACAGTAAATAATACATCGCCAACTTCTTCCTCAATTTCAACTTTCTCCCCTGTTGCATTTGCTTGTTTTAATTCTTCAATTTCTTCATAAAGCTTATCCCAAAGAGGTTCTATATTATCCCAATCAAACCCAACCAAAGATGCTTTTTCCTGCAAACGCTGTGCTCTTGTTAAGGATGGAAGAGTCTTTGGAACACCATCTAAACGAGATTCTCTTCTCTTTTCAATATGTTTCTGTAATTCCCAATCTTTTTTTACTTCAGAAGTATTCTCTTTGTCTTTGTTTCCAAAAACATGTGGATGCCTATTAATAAGTTTTTCATTTATACCATTAAGAGTATCTAGAATATCAAACTTATTACTTTCTTTTGCTATTTGTGCTTGCAATAAAATATGTAAGAGAACATCGCCTAATTCTTCTTTCAAAGTCTTCCAATCATTTGATTCTACACTTTCAATTACTTCGTAAGTTTCTTCAAGAAAATATGGTAACAACGATTCGTGAGTTTGTTCTTTATCCCATGGACATCCGTCTGGAGCTCGAAGTTTTTCAACTATATCAATTAACTTTAAAAAAAGGTTTGTAGCTTGTTCCTTATCCACCATTTTTAAATAATTCCCCCCAAATCATCCTATCTAAAAAAACATTCTCAAGGTTAGTCATTATTTGTTTTTCATTTTTTGTTTCATCTGAATACCCAAGCAAATGAAGGCAGCCATGAATTATCAACCTAGCAACCTCTTTTTCATAAGGCTCTTCATATATTTTAGCATTTTCCCTAGCTCTCGGTAGACTAATATAAATTTCACCTCGTATTTCTTTTTCTTCATAGCTATTTAACCGAAATGCAATGACATCAGTGAACTCGTTCTTTTTAAAAAACTTCTTTTTCAATTTTGACAAAAAATCATCATTACAAAAGATATAGGATAATTCAGCATCTTTGATTTCTTTATCTTCAAAGACACTTTTAACAATTAGCTGGACACATTTAACATCTGGGGAACCTAATGATGGATCACAATCAGAAGTTATTTTAATCATCTTTTATCATTGACTCCTTGCATCATCAGGATATTCAACTCTTATATGATAAATCCCTCTTAAAACAGGAAGCATACCACTTGTCCCATCAACCGTTCCTTTTATTTTCCTTAACTCATCTAGAGTAAGAGGACATTCACTTAATTGACCATCTTCAATCCTTTGATTAATAATCTTATCTATCATGGTTTCAATTTTTAATATATCAGGTTCTTTAATTGAGCGAACAGCAGCTTCAATTGCTTCACAAAGCATTAAAATCCCTGTTTCCTTTGTATTTGGTTTTGGTCCAGGATATCTAAATGCAGATTCATCTACTACTGTTTTATCTTGCTCAGCTTGTTCTAGCGCCATTCTATAAAAATACTCTACTCTAGTAGTTCCATGATGCATGGGGATAAAATCTGATACTATTTTTGGCAAGCCGTATTCTTTTGCTAATTTTAGACCCTCTTTAACATGTGCCCTTATAATACGCGCACTCATAGTTGCTGTAATTTTATTATGCTTATTATCCCCTCCAAACTGATTTTCAATAAAATATTCAGATTTTTGCATTTTCCCAATATCATGATAGTAAGCTCCCACTCTACATAATAAAGAGTGAGCTCCAATAGAATTTGCACATGCCTCTGCTAAATTCCCTACTACAATACTGTGATTAAAAGTACCATTCGTTTCCTGTTGAGCACGTTTTAAAAGAGGATGATCATAATCAAGAAGTTCAATTAACGTTAAATCAGTGGTAATATCAAAAAACATTTCAAATATACCTACCAAACCATAGGTGAAAATCGGAGCTAAAATACTGTTTATAATAAGAAATTGAACATCTCTGAAAATTATTTCCCAAGCATTATCTTGAAATAAACCTAAACCTATTGATACAAAAAAACTTGCTGTAATTAGGGCAAACATTGTAGAAAAAAGTTGACTTCTTTTTCTCAACCTGCGAATATTATAAATTGCAACTGTTGAACAAAATAAAGAAACTATTATCAAATCAATCCCTTGCCCCATCATCAACCCCATTAGTATTGCCATTGAAGCAATTGCCATAAAACCAATTTGAGCATCAAAAAGGATTGTTAAGGTCATCGCTCCTATAGTAAATGGTATTAAATATTCAGACAATTCTAATTGTAACAGAATTATATTCGATAACAGTAGCTGAATAATGAATACTATTGATATTAATAATATCATTTTCCAATCTTGAAAAATCTTTTTCTTATATATTGCTAAAAAAGCAAAAAATAAAGATAATATTACTGACAACAATATTATTCTACCGAAGAACCCCTGCAACTGTTGTAAAACTCCAGTTCTTCTTTCCTTTTTCATCACAGCATCTGCTAATGATCTTAATTTTAAGAGAACATCTTTTGTTACACGGACATTCGCATCCACAATCAACTCATTTTCTAAAACTACCCCTTGGCTTCTTGGGACTTTATCTAGACTTTCACTTTGTTTTTTTTCTGTTAATTGTTTATCAAATAATAAATTTGGTTTCATAAACTCAATTATCAAATCATAACCGAGATCTAGGAACACATCATTTTCATCCAAAGATGATATTAATTCTTTTTTTGATTTTATCCATGCTAACTCAAGATCATTAAAATCTTCTGGAGATGCTAGATCTGGGAGGTCACCTTGATTGACTGTAACTCTTCGACTAAAAATATCTTCGATCTTTATATCATAAATACCTTCAGACCATCTATTTCTGCAAATTTGCGAAATTAATTCATTATG
>JAYPLH010000070.1:5270-8060 GCA_038365355.1 Fidelibacterota bacterium | reverse complement strand
CCAAATATATAACAAGGAATCAAAGCTATGACGACAAGAATCATAACACGTTTAATATCAACGCTATCTCTTACGTGGGGGCCCGAAGAAGTGCGCTCATCCGTACTAAATAAAATTGTGTCTGTAGCTTCAAAAACAGGAGCAAATTTTTCTAACTTTCCTCCACTTTCAAAATGAGGAGCTAAATCATCTAATAAACTTCTAAGCCATTTCATAACTAGCCTTCTAATTCCATTAGGTCAAGACCATCTCTTATAACTTTCCCAACATCTATTTTACTTGGGCATGCAAACGAGCATAACGCAAAATCTTCATCATCACACTCCCATATTCCTAGCTTTTCCATCTCTTCAATATCTTGAGATAAAATCGCTCTATATAATGGATTAGGAAAGATATCCATAGGTAATACATTTTCCCAAGCATTAATTGGCACTATTGCTCTTTTTTCACCGTTTTGTGATGTAGTAAAATTAAATAATGAATTGGTTAAAGTTAAAAACGTATTTGTAAGACTATATTTTGTTTTACTACTACCTAAACTCAACATTCCAAGAAAGGGTCTCTTTACATCATCATCTATGATAGTGACAGTAGAATCATACATACCGATAAAATTATCACCATCAACAGTGTTACCTGTTAAAACATCACCGGAAATAAGTCGAACTAGCTTATCTTTAGACTGATTCATAAGAAAAGAATCAATCTTCGCCCCAGTACGTGTTTTTACTACATCTGGGTTACTTGCTCCGGAACCACCGATAGAAACAATAATTTTTGGGTCATAGGATCCAGTCTTAAACAACTTACCAAAAGTGATAACGTGCTGAGCATTCACAGTCCATATTACATCATTAGGCTTCAGAGGTTTCGTATGATGAATTTGTACACCAACATTTCCAGCAGGATGTGGTCCAGAAATTGTTTGAACCTGCGCATCCTCAAAAGACATTTTATTTTTTAAGGTTAAGAAAATTTCCCCTGATGTTAATTTTCTAAGGGCGGTTAATCCCAGTTGAAAAATTTCTTTGTTTTCGGCAATAATTTTTTCTAAATCAACTGATAAAGGGGCGGTATTATATCCAGATATAAAAATATCTCTAGGTATGATATTTGGGTCAGCAACTTTATTAAATGGCCTTTGACGAATTAATGGAAACAAGTTGGCGTCTAAAATATAATTTAAAATTGTTTCCCTGTTAGAAGATTTAATTTGTTCTTTTGAGAGAACATCGCTTTTTAGGACTTCATCACCATCAATAGAAATTTCAATTTTTTCTATTACTCTTCGTGCACCAAACTTGATTTCTTTTATAACACCATTTGCTGGCGATGCCCATTTTACATCTGGCTTTGTTTTATCAAAAAAAAGTGCTTGCCCAATTTTAACTTTTTCGCCTTCAGAAACCGTTAATTTTGGTTTTACACCTCTAAACTGATTAGGCATTAAGGCAACACTCAAACAAGGAATTTCAGAAAAAGATTTGTTTGAAGGTACTCCAGACATTTTTATATCATGTCCTTTTTTTAATACTATATTTTTCATTTTTTTTAGATTTATAAATTTTGTATAAAAAACACTAGCGAATTTTGTATCCAACTAGCAATAGGATTCCAATAAATTCCTAAAAATAAAGATGGGACAGCAGTAAAAATCAAAGTACCGGTAAGTACATTGGATGGAAACAAGATTTTATCCGTTCTTTCACCTTCAAAGTACATAACTTTTACAACTTTTAAATAATAATATAAGGAGACCACACTATTAATTCCGCCTATCACAACTAACCAATAATATGTACTACCTCCTTTAATTAGGGATGCAAAAATATAAAACTTTCCTATAAAACCAGCAGTAGGAGGCAAACCTGTCAATGAAACCATAAAAAGAGTCATGGCAGCACCGACAAAAGGCATTTCCCATCCAAGCCCCTTGTAGTCGTCAAATGATTCACCACCTGTTTTGTTTTTAACAATAATAACAACAAAAAATGCTCCTAGGTTCATAAATAGATACATGACTAAATACATCATAATTGCATAAATACTATCACCTGACATCACAGGCATCGCAAGTAACATGTATCCTGCATGAGCAATACTCGAATATGCCAACATACGTTTTATACTTTTCTGCTGTAGAGCAACGACATTTCCCAAAGTCATAGTAGCTACAGAAAGTATACTCAATATTTCTGGCCATGGTAGCTGGGTAAGTGAGACCGAATCTAAACCTTTCATAGCACCTCCATCAGCAAACGTCTGGTTAAAAAACCTAATCATCAAAGCAAATGCAGCAGCTTTTGGGGCTACAGATAAATAAGCTGTAATGGAGAGAGGAGCTCCTTCGTAAACATCTGGAGTCCAAAAATGAAAAGGAACGGCTGAAATTTTATATCCAAAACCAGCTAAAACCATTAGGATTGCCAATGTAAGGGCGGTGCTTGATGCAGGATCAAGTTGGGAAACTGCCTGCTGTATTTCAAATATATTAGTGCTTCCTGTCAGGCCAAAGATATAGCTTAAACCAAACAGCATAATTCCAGAGCTAAAACCCCCATATACAACATACTTGAGAGCCGCTTCATTAGATCTTGCTTTTTTCTTAAGATAACCAGCTAAAACAAAAGATATAATTGAAACAATTTCTATCGAAATATATATCATAATCAAATCGATAGATGAGACCATAAGGAACAATCCAAAAGTTACAATCCCTAATAATGCAAAATACTCTCCCTTCCTGTATTCATCAAGCTCTCCTGAAAATAAACTAACAATAGAAAC
>JAYPLH010000070.1:0-5170 GCA_038365355.1 Fidelibacterota bacterium | reverse complement strand
GGATAGAAATAAGATATACTTTGAAGATTATTCATATCAATTGTTACATACTGGCATAAGAACCGAGAGAAACAACATGATTGATAATAGTATCCATCGTGCTTGCGATGAGATCAATATAAGGAGCTGGATAAATACCAAAGAACAGAGTAATAACCAATAACGGTATTACCGTAAATAATTCTAAACGATTAATTTCAGGGAGGTCAGTATACTTTTCATTAAGTTTTCCAAAAAATACTCTCTGGAATGCCCATAAAAAATATGCGGCATTGAGAAGTATACCTATTGTTGAGGCTATTACGATCCAACGATAAACAGGAAAAGCACCGATGAAACACATTGCTTCACTAATGAAACCTGACAATCCTGGTAGCCCCAACCCCGCAAAAAAAGCTATCGCTGTGATTCCAGTATATACAGGCATTTGACTAGCTAAGCCTCCAAAGCCCTCAATATCTCTGTGATGAGCTCTTTCGTAGATCACTCCAACTAAAATAAAGAGCATAGCAGATATTGTTCCATGGTTAAACATTTGAAAAACTGCCCCACCAAGTCCTGCCTGAGCAGCTTTCATATTTAGCCCATGGGATTCACCAGCGGCAACTACTGCAGCCATCCCAATTAGAGAATATCCCATATGATTTACACTTGAATAGGCTACCAACTTTTTCAAATCTTTTTGAGCGAGAGCACAAAGCCCTCCCCAAACAACATTAATTAATCCTAATAAAGCAAGTGCATAAGAAAACCAGTACACACCATCAGGCATTAAGCCATAATTCACCCTCAGTATTCCATAAACGCCTAATTTCAGAAGAATTCCAGCAAGTAGTACCGAAATCGCTGTTGGTGCCTCAACATGAGCAAGCGGCAACCATGTATGAAAAGGAAATACCGGTACCTTTATAGCAAACCCAATAAATATTAAAACCCAAATAACCTTTATTGCGCTCATGCCCCACCACAAAAGTCCGCTCAATGCTTCAGGTGCAACTTGGGTAAGTTCAATAATATTGAAAGTTTTCCCACATGAAAAGTAGAGACCTAAAATTCCAATCAACATAAGAACAGAGCCAAATAAAGTATATAAGAAAAATTTTATGGCTGCATATTCTCGTTGCGGACCTCCCCACATACCTATGAGGAAATACATTGGCAATAGCATTACCTCCCAAAAAATATAGAAAAGAAAAAAGTCTAAAGAGAGGAACACTCCCATTACACCTGTATTTAATAGCAGAAATAACGCAAAATATCCTTTCACAGCCTTGTTGATATTCCAACTAACAAATACACCTATGAAGAACAATAAACCTGTCAAAATCACCATTGGAATACTTAGACCATCAACTCCAAGATAATATTCAATATTAAAAGATGGAATCCACTCATACTTCTCTTCAAAT
This sequence comes from Fidelibacterota bacterium, assembly GCA_038365355.1. Lineage (GTDB taxonomy): Bacteria > Fidelibacterota > Marinisomatia > Marinisomatales > UBA1611. Next base: position 3,761 of record JAYPLH010000070.1, on the reverse strand, counting down.
TGTATAGATCCAATTGAGGAATCAAAGTTATTCCACAGAACAAGTGTTAATAAAAATTGTAAACCTGTTACTACAGCGGAAACAGTTTTTATTAGGTCGACTTTATCTCTCGGTATAAATGCAATCGCTGCTACCCCTATAACAGGTAACCAGATTAACCAACTCAATATATTATAATCCATTTACTCCCCTACTCACACGTTTGTGTTAAAATGTTTGGATGATCATCAAGATAATTAAACCACAAGTAACATATAAAACATAATTTTGTAGTTTACCTGTCTGAACAGTTCTTAAAAGCCTTCCTAGAAGATTTGCTATTTTAGCAGTACCATCAACAAGGACCTGATCAATAGCCTCATAATCAAACTTACCAGTCACCTTGCTTGCTAAATTTGTTACTTTACCAAAACCATTAATAAAATATTTGTCATATAACTCCCAATCAATCCAAGCTATTTTTTTTGCAAGACGTAAAGTAGGCTGATAAAGATACTTACTGTAATTTTCATCAAAGTAGTACTTTCCTTGACTCCAGTGGTATAAAAAACCCAATCGTTTTGACCATGCATCAGCAGATAAAGATTTTTTAATATAGAAAATCCAGGATAAGAGGATTCCAACAGATGCAACTGCAATCGATAAATACATAGCTAAGTGGTGAGCATGATGTGCTCCTTGGGAAATGTATTCTGCAGAGGGATTACCTGGAACAGATGAATCTCTCGGAATTACAAGGTCTGTAAACCAGCCGTGACTTGACATAAAATTAAAATAAGGTAATGTGTACCAAATAAAAAAACTAAGGCCACCTAATAGGACTAAAGGACCAGTCATTATTTTTGGAGATTCATGAATATCATTTATTAATTCAGGCATTTGCGGTTTTCCGTAGAAAGTTAAAAACATCATCCTAAACATATAAAAAGCAGTAATTAGAGCTGCACCAAAACCGAAAATAGGTAACAAAAAATGTTGAGGGTGATGCTGTGCAAAGGACAACGTACCAGCGAGGATTGCATCCTTTGAAAGAAAACCTGAAAAAAGAGGCACACCTGCTATTGCCAAAGTACTGAGCAACATAGACCAGTGAGTGATTGGCATTTTAGTTCTAAAACCTCCCATATTCATCATATCCTGAGGGTCTGTATCATGATCATGTTTTTTGTGTAAAGCATGATGCATGGAATGAATAACCGAACCTGATCCATAAAACAAATTAGCTTTAAACATTGCATGCGTAAGCAAGTGGAAAAAAGCTGCTGTATAAACTCCTGTCCCAACAGCTAAAATCATATACCCGAGCTGACTTACGGTGGAATATGCTAACACTTTTTTGATATCTCTTTGTGTAATAGCAATACTTGCGGCAAACAAGGCCGTAAAGCCTCCAACATAAGCAACAACTAAAAGAGCATCTGGAGTTAAAATTGGAAAAATTCTAACCGAAAGATATACGCCAGCTGCAACCATAGTAGCAGCATGAATTAAAGCTGAAACAGGAGTTGGACCCTCCATAGCATCTGGAAGCCATATATGAAGTGGGAATTGGGAAGATTTACCCATGGCCCCCATAAATAAACCGACGCCAGCAAGAGTCAAAGTAGTACCAGTAATCATTTCCGATGCAACACCATTAAAGATATCACCAAATGCAAAAGAACCTATGGCATTGTAAATAAGCATAATTCCAATAAAAAAGCCAATATCCCCTACTCTATTGGTAAGGAAAGCTTTTTTACTTGCATCTGCAGCAGAATCTTTCTCAAACCAATGACCGATAAGAAGATAGGAGCTAACACCAACTAGTTCCCAAAACATGTACATGGATATTAAATTATTTGCAAGAACAATACCATTCATAGAAAAGGTAAAAAGCCCTAAATACGCAAAATAGCGAGAATAACGAATATCTCCTTTTAGGTATTCTGTTGAAAAGAGATGGGTACAAGTAGAAATTAGAGTAACCACCAAAAGCATTATGATGGTCAAATTATCCACCAGAAAACCTAACCTAATTTTGAATTCACCCATATCAAACCAAGTAAATGAAGCTTCCTCTTTGAAATTAGGATCATAGCTTGAGATCATCGAAAAAAACATGATTATGGCCAACACTAGAGAAGTCATAATTGCTAGGATAGAAACCCAATCACCTTGCCTGGGGAGTTTTTTACCAAAAAATATTTGTATTACAAAAGCCAGTAACGGTAGAAATAAAATAAACAATGAATAATCAATGAACATATGTTTATTCCTTCATCATTGCTGCATCATCAACATTAATCGTATGCAGATTATTATATATGTTAATTACAATAGCTAAGGCCACAGCAGCTTCAGCAGCTGCTAACACAATTACAAACAGACTAAATATATGTCCATCCATATTCATTCCCCCAAATCGAGAAAAGGCAACAAAATTTAAATTAGCAGCATTTAAAATCAATTCCACGCCCATCAAAACAGCAATACCATTCCTTCTTGTCATTACAGCAAAGGTGCCAAGAGAAAAAAGGATGGCTGAGATATAAAGATAATTATTTAATTGATCCACTAAGTAGCTTCCCTTGATAAAAGAGCTGCACCAATAAGAGCGCCGAGCAACAACAGAGATATAGCTTCAAATGGTAGAAGATACTTGCTCAAAAGAAGAGTTCCAATCGCATGAACAGTGCCTGAGGGCTCTGAGGAGTCAATCTGCAACCAAGGCGTTTTGGATATCACAAGCGAAATTAGGATCATTAACCATAATGCAATTACCGCACCGACGCCCTGCTGGACATTAGTTTGGGATAAACGCACAGAAGAAATTTTGTTGGTGAGCATAATTCCAAAAATTATTAGAACATTTATGCCGCCTATGTAAACAAGAAGTTGAATACCAGCAATAAAATCAGCCCAAAGAAAAATATAAAGTCCTGCAACACCAAAAAGAGCAAAAAGCAATGCAATAGCAGAATAAAGTAATTGGTTATTTAATACCACAAAAGATGCAGATATAATAGTAAACGCTGCAAGAAGCCAAAAAACAATTTCAGCTAAAGGCATAATTAAGCTTCTGCCTCTTGATTACTTAACATTTCTTGTAGACCATCTTTTGTACCTGGCTTGGAAAAATGATATATCAAATCAGTACGCTCTGGCTCAGAGAATTCGTAATCAATTGAATGTCTGCTTTCATTAGGTCCTCCTGTCATAAAAATACATTCTTCAGGGCAAGGGTACGTACACAAATTACAATAGCAACACTCAGACATATCAATGTCAAACCTTGTTACCACAAGAGCTTTTTTAGTACTATTAGAAGTAATACCTATATGATTAATATCTTTTATATCCTCGCCTCTGCTAGGAGATTTTTCCGTCTCAATTTTAATACAGTCTACGGGACACGCTCTTTCACATTTTAAGCACCCTATACAATCATCGATATCTACATGCAACCTTGACCTAATCACATTGTAGCTACCATGTTCAAAACCAATAGTTCTTTCAGGTCTTGGCCATCTTTCTTCAGGGTACTGCAAGGTTGCAATGCCTTTTTTTGCTCGAAACAAATGATTAATTGTTAAATACATTCCACTTAAAATTGCGGTTGTTGAATTATAGATATCAGCAAAATACTTTACCATTAGATTAACCTCTTAAAACTGTCCAAATTGAGACACCAAAAATATTAAATAGACCTATTGGGATAAATACCTTCCAACACAAATGCATAAGTTGATAAACACGCAATCTTGGAACCTTCCATCTTA
>JAYPLH010000315.1:0-1530 GCA_038365355.1 Fidelibacterota bacterium | reverse complement strand
CAAGAAGATATTGTTTTAGAAAATGCAACAATTGTAAACTTTAATTCTGGAGATGGACAAAATTATAGTTTTGATGTTCAAGCTGTAGTAGATGGTGAAGTTGAAGTTTCTATAGCAAGAGAAAGTTGCGTTGGGGTTGACAGTGGAGACGCCAACTTAGGATCAAATAGACTTGTAGTAATTGTTGACACTTCAGCACCAGAAGTAGGTACAGTGGATATCGGAAATATTAAAGATACATTTTATATTACCTCGCAAAATCCAGGATTAAATCTTGTTCTTAAGGATTTTGAAGATGATGTAAGTGGCGTCAGCAATTATTATGTTTCAGTTGGTCTTTCACCAACTGGACAGGAAATATATCCTGCTACAGCTCATTCTAGTGCATTTATATCTATTGATGAAAGCAGTTTATCTAGTTTGAGTGACTTTCAACAGTATTATGTAAATGTATACGCTCGAAACCTTGTGGGTCTAGATTCTGAAATTGTTAGTAGCACATTTTATTATTTTGGAAGCTTGATTGGTGACCATGATGGTGACTGGGATATTGATTTTGTTGATTATGCTTATTTCATTGCAAATTATCCTGGAATAGATATTGCACCTGTTACTGGAAGTGCTCCTTATTTCTTCCCTAATTTTGATGGAATTTCAGACGAAAAAGATTTAAATATGTTCCAATCTCAATGGAATTGGTCCTTAGATCAATCACGAAGAGATGAACCAAATTACACTCAATCATCAGGTCCTGGTATTAGACCTAGTTTGAGATTATTGAATCAGCAGTTAATTGTTACATTTGATCCGGATGCATCAACATCTCAGTTCTATTTAGAATATGCACCCGATGATTATACAATTGATTATCTCTCAAGTAATCTTAATTCAAATATTATTTTAAATGGAAATGATTATGATCAAGGTATCATTCAGATGGAAATCGCTGATTATGGTTTAAATAGATCTAATCCAATTGAACTAACATTTAGCTTTGAAAATAAAACTGATTCTTATGATTTCTTGAAATATAGTTTTTCAACTTATAATAAGTCCAATCAGATTGTTGCAGAAGGGTATGATTATCTTCAAACTGCTCCTTCAAACTATCGTTTAGCACAAAGTTATCCAAATCCGTTTTCAGTTGGAGGTACTACTATAGAGTTTGACTTGCCTGTAACAGAAGCTATATCAATGTATATACTTGATATTAGAGGTAGGAAGGTTAAGACCTTAATTGATAAAGAAAATCTCTTTGGATATCAGTCTGTAATGTGGGATGCGACAAATGATGATGGCGATAATGTAAGTAGCGGTGTTTACTTCTATCAGATTAAATCTCGCAACTTTAATGAAGTTGGCAAACTAGTATTTGTTAAGTAGATTTTAAAATGCTAACTCAAAGACCAACATTATCAGATATTAGAGATGCGCGCGTTCGCACCGAATCTATTGTTAGAAAAACTCCAATCTTGACTTCAGAATATTTCAATGATTTATTAGGCATGGAATTATTTTTCAAATGCGAAA
>JAYPLH010000069.1:1662-8065 GCA_038365355.1 Fidelibacterota bacterium | reverse complement strand
TACAAACTGATGAGCTCTGCGCATGTAATAGACCTGTTGGTGGGGAGACACTCTAGGTTTGACTTTAAATGATTTAAAAAATAGTATACCAGATTTTGCTAAAGATGTAAAACTTAATTTTTCATCTTTAATCATAAATTCTGAATATGATGAAGAGCTTGTATACGGTTGCGCTTATGCAAGCTTTTTGGCAATAGGAGATAATCATATAGCAAGCATATTTGAAGAAGAATGCAGAAATCGATTTGGAGGAGAATTTATTGAATCTGTAAAAGCAACTGTTACAGTTATGTCATTAAATAATGTTTGGTATAAATACAGAGATTCGATGCCCACCACAGAAATGAAAATGGCTCCTCAAAAAATGTGAGTTAACATTATGGCTAATCATGCCGGTTTAGACAAGATTTTATTTGAATCTATGTCGCTATGTGTGAGTGCAATTAATGGCTGTACTTTCTGTGTTAAAGCACATTCTGATCTCTTACTTGAAAATGAAAAAACAAAGGAATATATATTTAACATTGGCAGAATTGCCTCAGTTATTTCTTCATTATCAAAAGCTTTTTCTTTAAAGTAAGACTTATTCAATAGGTGATTTTTGAATGAAAAATATATTTTTTTTGATATTCTCTTTTCTGGTAATATTTTGTTGTTCAGATCCAAAGATGAATGAAAGGACTTTGCTTCAGCAGAAGCTGGAAGCTTTTGAATTTTTAAGTAAATATCATCATCAATTGCATATTATGATTGGGGAAGAGAAAGGTGATGTAAATAAAGCGTATAAAGAGTTTTACGATGCAGTTATAAATTTCGATAATATTGAACTTCTTCCTGTAAAAAAATCCATAAGTAGAATTGATCCCAATAATCTGAACCAAAATGCTGAGGGTGTTAAAAGATTAGATTATCTAGTTGATTACTATCAATCGGGATTATCTATGCAAATTGAGGCTATTTTTCGGGGATATGGGCATCTAGAAATTTTAGATTTTAAAAATGCCATAGATCTATATGATAAAATCAAAAAATAGCTTTTAAATTTTTTAAAAATTATCTCTTAGCATTTTTTTCAATTCTGCTTCGTGCATTTCCTCTGCTGCAATTTGTGTACGAGCAAATTCTTCTAACATAATTGAACTATCTTTAACTGAATGAAGAAGCTCATAATAAGCTTTAATTGCTGTCCTTTCATGATCTAAGCATTCATTGAGGATATCTTCTGTAGAATGTTTATGAGTTTCTAGAAGATCACTTATTTTTAAAGTAGGATGCTCACCTAGACTAGTGATATGTTCTCCAACCGCTTCTGCATGGGTAAGAGATTCTTGTGCTTGTGTTCGGAGCCATTCTACGATGGATAAACGATACGGTCCCTGTACCATAAATGCATAGTGAGTATATTTTACAACTCCAGCTAGCTCTAATTCTAAAATTTTGTTAAGCGAAGTAACTACTTTTTCGTCTTTCATTTTTTTATATCTTGTTTATAATTATGAATCAAAGTTAAATGATTTTTCTACTTATATATAAGTTTAAATCAATAAAAGATAATTCAAAACACATTGTTAAATAATCTTCTATAGTCTAATTTTCGACTATTAATTCGATAAGTATTTTTTAGTATGCCACAATCTCAGCGACAATTAGAAGAAAGACAAATGAGGAAGGAACGGATTTTATCTGGGGCTCTTCAAGTTTTTAAGAAAAATGGTATAGATGGCGCTACTATGGATGAAATTGCAAATGCATCTGGTTTTGGAAAGGCAACTTTATATTATTATTTTAAATCAAAAGAAGATGTATTGACTGCAATTTTATTGGATGGATGGTTAAAGATTTGGGAGTCTCTTGAGCCCGTTATCGGAGAACAAAAATCACCAAGGAAAACATTTATAAATGTATTAATAAAGATTGCTGAGAATGCGCAAAACAGGCCAGGACTATTTGAATTTTTATTTAATGTTCCAAAAGTTGTCAAAATTGAAAATCAGCCATGGAAGGAATATCAAGAGAGATTATATAGTGTTATAAAAGGTTTACTTGAAGATGGTGTAAAGTCTGGTGAGTTTCCTAATGTGAATCCAAATCACATGTTTAAGGCGCTGGGAGGCCTTTTTATGGGTTTAGTATTCATGGGGGATCGAGAAGAACCTGTTACTGACAAAGACGTTGAGAAACTTTTAAATCAACTTATAACTGACCCTACCATTTCCAAAAAATAGCTTTTTAAGACTAGAAACTTATCAGCATAATTTTAATAAGTTTTCTAAATGAAATTAATCTGAAAGTTTTCCTAGTCGTCTATATTTTTCTTTATATTTGTTCCAAAGATTTTTTTGACGATCTGATAAATCGATTTCTCTTCCTTGAATGTAAGCTTTAATGGGATGATTTGATTGTGTTAGAGGTTCGTTATCGGAAATAAAAAATGTAGCATCTTTTCCAAGATCTAAAGATCCAATCTTCTCATCAACTCCTAGTATTTCAGCAGCAGATAGAGTGATCGCTCTAAGTGCTTGATCTTTTGTCAATCCCCAGGAAGCTGCTCTCATAGCTTCATCTGGTAATGTCCTTACATGTCCATCCATAGGGTAGCCAGGATCTAGGGATATACAAAAATGCACTCCTGCCTTTTGAAGCATTCCAGGCACTTTATATGGGGTATGAATTGGTTCAAATCTACGTCTTGGTGTATTTTGTACACCTAAAAGTATAACTGGAATATTTTTCTCTACAAGAACTTCAGGTATCCTCCATGCGTCCGCTCCACCAACGATCACAATATTAAGATCATGTTTTGTAGACCATTTAGCAGCAGCCTCAATTTGCCTAACATTATTTGCCTTGATGTGAATTGGCTCTTTAAATACTATAAATGGGATCATGGATTCTAGTCGTAGGTCAGATTTTTGTTTGTGTTCTGCTTTTCTTTCTTTGGCATTCTTCCTGTGGTGGTACGCTCGAACATCTCTAACTAGTAGATCCATCTCTCTGATTGCTTTATTGTATCCTTCTCTCTGTTCCTTTTCTTTTTTCTTTGCATCTTTTCTAAAGTTAAATCGCATAGATGGCCAATTTAAATTCAAAGCACTAGGATGTTTGAGTGTTGCATCTTCCCATGTCCATCCATCCATATACATCACTGAAGATTGACCAGCAATTCTTCCAGAGGTAGGTGCTGAATTAACAGTTAATACTCCATTGGATCTTGTAACCGGTATTAAGTCAGAATCTGGGTTATATGCTACATTTGCCCTTACATTTGGATTGATTTCACCTATTTCAGAGTGGTCGTTTGTTTGTTTTACCGCTGAAATTTCTGTGAGACCAATTCTTGTATAACCAGCAATAAAACCAGGGATTACATGTTTCCCATAAATATCAAGTACATCTGTTTCTGGTGAAGGCTGGATCTGTTCGTCTATTGTTATGATTTTACCTTCAGCAAAGAGTAGGTCATACTCTTCAAGAACATCTCCAGTCACAGTATGGAGCGTTCCTCCTCGAAGTAAGATTGGCCTTTTTTGCTCTGTTCCAGGGATTTGATTGTTCCCATACATTATTGAAAAAATTAGAGCAATAATTAGTTTTCTCATTGTAAAAACTCCCCACCAAAGAGATCACTATCAATTATATCACAATTGTGACCATGGTTTGGAGTCTCACTATTTGGTTTTACATCTTTTCCAGTATTAGGTGTTGTCGAATTCAATATTTTTTTAATTAAACTTTCACGAAGACCTTTATCTCTATCTTCCATTTGGGCATTTTCATCCACTGACCAGTATCTTGTTCCATCTATCCATGTTTCTTGGACTTTTGAATAAATGGATAATGGGGGGCCATCCCAGATGACAAAATCAGCATCCTTTTCTTCTTCTAAAGACCCTACCCATTTGTCAATTTTTAATTGTTTTGCAGGATTGATTGTTACAAAATGGAGAGCCTCTATCTCATCGAGCCCACCATATTTTATTGCCTTTGCGGCTTCTGTATTCATCCTACGTGCTAACTCAGCATCGTCGCTATTGAAAGATACTAAAACGTTATTCTTTGCCATCATGGTTCCATTGTATGGTATTGCATCAATTACTTCATACTTGTATTGCCACCAGTCTGAAAAGGTAGAAGCACCAGCACCATGTTCAGCTAATCTTTCCGCTACCTTATATCCCTCTAAAACATGTTGGAAGGTTGCAATGGTGAATCCAAAATCTTCAGCAATTCTAGTAAGCATCCAAATTTCATCTTGTCTGTAAGAATGGCAGTGAAGAAGTCTTTTCCCTTCCAGAATTTCGGCTAAAGCTTCTAACTCAAGGTCAATTCTAGGTGGTATGGTTTTCTTTTTTGCTTTTGAATTTCTATTATATGTTTTTTGAGCGTGGCGATAGTCTTGCGCTGCACGGAATGCATCTCTAATTACTTGTTCTACTCCCATTCTGGTTTGAGGATATCTTCCCGTGCCCTGCCAGTTAGCCTGCTTTACGTTTTCACCAAGAGCAAACTTGATACCTTGAGGAGCATTCTTAAATAAAAGTTCATCAGGGGTGGATCCCCAGCGAAGCTTAATGACTGCATTTTGACCGCCGATAGGATTTGCTGAACCATGTAGAATATTTGCGGTGGTTAACCCTCCCCCTAATTGCCTATAAATATTGATATCATCGGAGTACAGGACATCTTGAATTCTTACTTCCGCTGTAACGGACTGTGCTCCTTCATTGATAGATGATGCAGCAGAGTGGCTATGACAATCAATTAAACCAGGAGTAACGTGTTTACCCATTCCATCAATTGTAAGAGCGCTTCCAAGGGGCACGCTAATATCCGGTGCTATTTTATCAATTTTACCGCTTACAAATAGTATATCCCAATCCTGGAGAACTCCTTTCGGGCCACAAGTCCATATGGTAGCATTGTCAATTAAAATAGCGTTTGGAGTCAGTAAATCTTTACCAACACCATATGATCCTTCTGGGTAAAAGAGTTTTGTATTACTTTTTAATTCTTTTGTTCTTTTTTTATCTTTGCCTTTTGTTCCCCGTTTTGCTTTAAAGGATTGCTGGGCACTTCCATCAAAAAATTTCCCTACTATTTTATTTTTACTAATCTGTCCTTTGAAAGCAAGCATGCCTTCTTGATTCAAAAAGGATCCATCGGCCTTGAATTCAATAGTGGTATCATAGGTTTCTATTTCACTTACATTCGTAATTAAATCTTTATCCTGGATAGTTCCTATTAATTTTTCTTTTTTATTTGGAGGGGCGTTCACTTTTTTATCATCTTTCTTGTTTTGCGAAGTTTTAAATGATAGTTCGTATAGTTTTCCAGATATTTCAAGCTCCCAATTTCCCTTTATAACTGTTTTATGTCTATTTGCGACATAGTATTCTTGCCCATTCATCCAAAGAGATGTTACCCTACTTTTGGTGTCAAAATAGTCACCGTCTGTAATTACCAAATTGGCAAGGTATCCAGGTTGAATCTTGCCCATTGTTTTTTCGATTCCCATTGCCTCTGCTGGATAGGTTGTCAGTGCAGATAGAGCGACACTCTTAGGCAAACCTCGATCAATAATTTTCTGAAGATTTTTTCGAAATTCTTTTTTGTTTTTTAGGGTTGCAGAAGTAAAACTAAATCGAATCCCTTTTTCAAAAACTTTGTGAATATTATCAGGAGCCATATCCCAATGTTTTAATTGTTCGGTAGAGTACTGTAGAGCTATATGGGGATCTTTAACTTTTGGTTTGGCGGGAAATTCTAGAGGGAATACGATAAAAGGATTGAGCTCCACTATTTCATTAAGTCTTCTGTACTCATACCCGCTTCCTAAAAGCCACGGAGCAAGATTGAATTCATCTGCAATTCTTAAAGCGCGAAGTGCTCCATGCTCCTCTTTTGTCATAAAAAGCATGGGTTTTCTATTTAATTGAAAATCTGCTAATTGACTTAGGCTAGGATGGAATGGAACAAGTTTATTTTGCTCTGGGTATTTTTCAATAATTTGGGTTGATTTTTGATACCAATTTGCATCAAGTAGAGTTTGTCGAATTACCGCAATAACTCCCAAAAGAGAATTAGGATAACTTCTATCAGACCAGCCTGTTGTTTTGAATTCTATAATTTGAGCGACATCTTTTTTATATGATGTAAAATTATCGTCCAGAATAACCAGATCTGATTTACCTTTAAAAATGCCTTCTTCAGGAACAATGTGCACAGCTGTCAATCCTAATTCCCTAAGAGCTTTTACATCTTTTTCTTTTATTTTAAGATCATCTTTTGCGCGATAGTCTGCCTTTATTTTTTTGTTCCAGTGGTCATCAGGGCTTATTGTTTTTTCATCTTTTTTAACCTCAAACCATCCGTCTATAAATCCGGGATATATATGGGCACCTTC
>JAYPLH010000069.1:0-1562 GCA_038365355.1 Fidelibacterota bacterium | reverse complement strand
AAAGTATCATTTACGTCATCAGAAATATGAAATAAGTCTAAATCTTCTGGAGATATAGTCCCAACTTCAACAAGGTAGTCCCAATTAATTACATTTTCCCAAAATTCTTTTCCGTATAAAACAATGGGCAAAGGTTCTTTAATTTTTTGAGTTTGAATTAAGGTTAATAATTCCATTAGTTCATCTAGTGTTCCAAAACCACCTGGCCATACAATTAGTCCTTTTGCCAGATATAAGAACCAAAATTTACGCATAAAAAAGTAATGAAATTTTAAATTCAGATCATCTGATATCCATTCATTTTCTGATGACTCAAAAGGTAATGAAATGGTAAGGCCAACGTTAATTCCATTGGCTTCTGAAGCACCACGATTAGCAGCTTCCATAATGCCTGGACCTCCTCCAGAGCAAATAATGTAACGATGTTTGCTATCTTTTAGGTTTTTACTCCAAGAGGTGAATTTGTTTGCTAAGGATCTTGCTTCTTCGTAGTAACGACTCATTTTAAGATCCATTTTTAGTTTAGCAATTGTTTTAAAATCAGATTCATCTGAATGGTTTTCAAGAGCTTCTTTTGCTTCTTTTTCAGATGGGATTCTAGCAGAGCCAAAGAAGACAATGGTCTCGGATACATTATTTCTTTCCAACTTTTGTAAAGGGCCATAATATTCGGATAAAATTCTTAATGATCTTCCTTCACCACTTCCAAGAAAATTGGAGTCATAGTAAAATCTATTTTTTTTATCGATTTTAGACATATTGTTTATTCCTTTTAAAGGTGATAAAAAAATATAACTTTTGAGGGTTCTAGGAAAGATATCTTTCTTTAGAAACTAATGTATTGATTGAACAAATTCATTTTGGGTATCTTACGGCAATGTTTTTACGTCTTTTCTTATTTGTTTTTATTTATTCTTGTGTTTTTACACCTCCTCCAAATCCAATATTAATACCTCCATTAAAAAAATCTTTGGGTGGGGAAAAACAAAAAACAGTATATACTTTAGGCTATATGTCAGAGTATGACATATGGGAGTTTTTGAAAGAAAGTCCATCAGAGAAAGAGGTCCTAGATACTTTTGGTTTCCCTGATTCTGTTTGGGTGGATGATTTAGAGACTACAAAATTTTTGTATTATTTTATATCGGATATACAAGACTTTAATACAATAGAAATAAGCGCAAAAACAGATAGTGTATCTGGCTTTGAATGGGATTAAGAGATGAAAAATAAAAAATTGTTGAATTATTCTGACTACCTACAACTTGAAAAGATTTTATCAGGCCAGGAGCTAATGAGTGCTAAACGTGGTACTCCTGCTCATGATGAGATGCTATTTATTATCGTCCATCAAGTATATGAGCTTTGGTTTAAACAAATTTTACATGAGCTTGATTCAGTGATTACTATCTTTAAAAAAGAATCTATTATTGAATCAGAAATCGGTTTTGTAGTTTTGCGTTTACAGAGGATAATTGAAATACAGAAAATTCTGATTGACCAAATTAGAGTTTTAGAAACTATGACTGCGATGGATTTTTTAGAATTTAGAGATGATCTTT
>JAYPLH010000314.1:0-1535 GCA_038365355.1 Fidelibacterota bacterium | reverse complement strand
ATAAAATATCTTCTAAGCTGTCGGTCGGGGGTTCGAATCCCTCCTGAAACGCCATGTAAAGATAAAAAAAGCCATTTTGGTGGCTTTTTATTTTATTTATATTTAAAATAATATTAAGTATAATTTTAAAAAAAGGAAAAATAGATGAAAAAAATTTTAGTCTTCATTTCATTGATTTTATTTTTAATGATACTGGTGGCATGCAGGGATTCTCAAAAAAATTCAAATTATGAGATTCACCCTTTTATAACAAAAAGCGATCAATCGATGCTTTTATATAAATTGCCCTCTTTTTTAATTGGAAAAGATAAAGAGCATTCAACGAGACAAATTAAAATTTTATCAAATCGAACTTTTCAGATTATGGATGGTTTTGGTGCAGCCATGACTGAATCATCAGCTTATTTGCTTGCTTCGATGTCTGATGAAAAAAGACAAAAAACTCTAAATGAACTTTTTTCTAAAACAGATGGCATTGGAATTGATTTCATAAGAATTCCAATGGGAGCATCTGATTTTTCACTTGACAACTTTTCATATAATGACATTCCTGCAGGTCAGACAGATCTGTCACTTTTTAATTTTTCATTAGAAAGAGATGAAAGATACATCATTCCGATTTTAAAAGAAATACTTAAAATAAATCCAGACATCAAATTTATGGGAACTCCTTGGTCAGCTCCAGCATGGATGAAAGACTCTCAATCAATGAATGGTGGATCACTGCTACCACAATACTATCAATCTTATGCAAACTATTTTTTAAAATTTATTGAAGGCTACAAAGAGCATGGAATTGAAATTTATGCTTTATCACCACAAAATGAACCTTTGTATCAAACCTCTAATTATCCTTCAATGTATATGCATGTTCATCAGCAAACTATATTTATAGATTTTTTAGGCAAGACTTTAAGAGAAAATGGACATCAAACCTTAATTATTGCATATGATCATAACTGGGATAATTACGAGTATCCAATGACTGTTTTAAGTAGTGAAAAAATAGATAACTTTGTTGCAGGTTCTGCATTTCATTGTTATTCAGGTGATGTCTCTAATCAAGATTTTTTAAATAAAAACTATCCAGATAAAGGTATTTGGTTCACTGAGTGCTCTGGAGGAAACTGGGCAACCGACTTTGGAAGTAATATTTCTTGGAATATGGAAAATGTTTTTATAGGGTCTATTAATTTTCATTCTAAAGGTGTTATGCTTTGGAACTTAGCATTAAATGAAGAAAATGGTCCTCAAAATGGAGGGTGTTCAAACTGTAGAGGAGTTCTTACCATCAACAATGATGAGACAATCACAAAAAATGAAGAGTACTATAGTATTGGTCACTTCTCAAAATTTGTTGTACCAAATGCAAAAAGAGTTTTAGTTGAATCAAGTTATGAAGATATTATTGCAACGGGCTTTCTAAATCCAGATGGATCTATTGTTGTAGTACTTCACAATAAAAGTTTTGAAATGATTGATCTTAATTTAAATATAGATGGTGTTTTAGGAAATTATATTATTCCATCAAGTAG
>JAYPLH010000068.1:0-8117 GCA_038365355.1 Fidelibacterota bacterium | reverse complement strand
TCAATTAGTCCTCGAACTAAATCATCAACATAGCAAAAGCTTCTTGTTTGAGAGCCATCACCAAAGATAGAAATAGGATTATTTTTCAGAGCTTGAACAATGAAATTAGAGACAACACGACCATCATTAACATGCATATTAGGACCATATGTATTAAATATTCTAACAACTTTAATATCTACATCATGTTGATTTTTATAAGAAAAGAACAATGTCTCTGCTGCTCTTTTACCCTCATCATAACAAGCTCTTGGACCTATTGGGTTTACTGATCCAACATATGATTCTTTTTGTGGGTGTATTTCAGGATTCCCATAGATTTCAGAAGTAGAAGCCTGTAGAATTTTAGCCCCTGTTCTTTTTGCAAGACCCAACATATTTATTGAGCCATGAACACAGGTTTTTATTGTTTGAACAGGATCAAATTGATAATGGATAGGACTTGCAGGACAAGCTAGGTTATAAATTTGGTCAACTTCAATAATTAAAGGTAGGGTTATATCGTGCCTAATTAATTCAAAATTTGAATCGGACAATAAATTAATAATATTACTTTTAGATCCAGTAAAAAAATTATCTACACAAATGACATAATTATCTTTTTTTAGTAATTCCTTGCATAAATGAGAGCCTACAAATCCTGCACCGCCAGTAACTAGTATTTTATTTTTCTGCATTTTGAACTTTCATATTTATTTAAACTTTTATTTAAAACTAAATATTTCATTATTTCAAAGCTCTATAACACTTTATTTTGGTGTTAATCAATGTAATTAATGAAAAATTAATTTGTAAAAAAAATGAATAGGAAGAGCGTATTTTTCAATAAAAAAAGCGCAAAATTAAATGCGCTTTTTTTATTGAACATGTATGCTGTCTAAGCTAGTACTAAAAATTAATTTTTAGACCAAGGTTGTAAGCTGTTGGTAAACCTAAAAATACTTCAGCAGCATTAGCAGTATGGCTGTTAACTCTAAATGGAACAGCATTATATCTACTATTATCTGTAGCATCCTGGACATAAACTTCATCAAATAGATTTCTGACATTTAAAACCACAGATGCAGTAACTCCATTAAAATCTAGAGGTAGATTATATGAAGCATTCAAATCTGCAATTCCGTAGGATGGTGTATGCCAAGGCATTTGTCTGTCCGGTGTATCTCCATCAGAAAACTCCCTAGACGTAGCTGACCAATCTGAGTAAAATCTATCATAAAACCTGTAAGTTAATTGCACTGAAGCTCCTTCCGCTGGAGCTGCGGTTAAACCAAAACTTATTGATGTTTGTGGCATATCTCCAGTTGGTAGATCTTTCAATGCGTAACTATAAGAAGCATCTGAGCCATCACTATCTCGATATGTGCCAGTAGCATCATCAGTAAATTCCCATTTTCCATAACTAATTCCCATATCTGCTCTAAACATGTCATTGATTTGGGCAGCAAATTCTGTTTCGATACCAAAATGATTTTGGTTTATCCCTGTCAAGTATATAATGTCATCATCACCCTCATCATTCTGGACATATTTAGTTGCAATTCTATCATTCCAAGCTGTATTATATACATTTAGCTTACCAGCTAAAGACCCGTCATTAGATCTTGCATTTAAACCAAACTCAAATGCAGTAAACTTTTCATTTTTAGGATCTGTTGCCATCTTAGCATCCCAATCCTGAATTACCTGATCGAAAATTGGAGCTTTATCAATTAAGCCAAAATTAAACCATACATCAGCATCATCATAAACCTTCCCAACAACTGGTATTGCATTTAGAAAGCTTAATGTATTTCCTAATTCATAAAGAACGCCACCTTTTACTTGAAAAGTTGTGATGGGGTCAGCTTCAATATACAAGTCATTTGCATGACCACCGGTAGCGTCTCCTAAACCTTCAACAAAATCTAAATCACTAGCATCCTTTGCTTGCACGTAGCTATAGTCATAGTTGCTAGCATCCTTAAAATGGTTCCAATGGGTGTATTTAACTGTGGTCATACCAGCCATAGCATATGTTTTGAGCGCATTCATAGAATACTCAACTTGACCAAATAAACCTAACCAATTGACATAGTTTGTGAAATTGTAATCAATTGGATCGCCCAAACCACCTTGTCCATTGTCTGAATCAAATTCGCTATCAGACGTCATGTAGTAGTCTCCACCTAATAAATCCCTAATAGTTTTTACGTGATATATTCTTGCTGATCTAGCATCTATTCCAACTTGAGCTTTTAAATCAGAAGAGACGTCATAATTTAGTTTTGATAATAAACCAATTGTGGTCTGTCTATTATTACTGTTACGTAAGATACCAGAAGAAGCACCTAATGAGTCGTTTTCAAATATTGTTGCATCATAATCAACGACCCTTTGCACATTAGAATAATCCCACTCTAGGCTACCATAAGTACCAGTACCGCCGCCCATTCCGCCGGACCAATAGGCCGAACTAATTAAATTCATTCTATCATTTATATCAAAATAGTGGTTTAAAGCAACCTGAGGCTTGTGAAAAAAGTTTTCTCTTTCATTAATTAGATTATCTTCATGCCTCTTACCTGTATATTCGGTATACATTTGCCATTGCTGATCGCCAAGTAATGCAGCAGCTTCATCACTAACAGTACTACCTGTACCACTGCAATCACGACCACATTCAGGAATCTCAGATATATCAGCGTTGTAATCATCTAGGCTTTCTGCAAATTTTCTATCTAAAGATGCAATGTTTAGCCTGTAAAGGTTCTGACCATGTCTTTGCGGTGCTCCCAAAGCATAAAACTGAAATCTATGTTGATCATTAAGATTATAAGTTGCACCGAAGAAATAGGCCCATGCATCTGTCCAAGTACCAGTATAATAACCATCACCTGTTTTGCGTACTAGAGCACCGCTTAAAGCTAGTTTATCATCCATCAGTAGACCAGTATTGTAACTGATGGTGGACTTCAAAAATCCCCAAGCTCCTACTTCTTGTTTGAATGAACCGCCTCTTTCTAGAGCAGCAGCGTCTGTAACAATATTCATACTTCCTCCAATTGAAGGCGTAGCTAGATTTTGAGCGCTTAAACCTTTTTGCATTTGAATTGAGCTAGTGACATCAGCAACACCATCCCAATTAGACCAAAAAACCCAACCATTTTCCATATCATTTACAGGTATACCATTAATCATTACTGCTACGTTCCTTTGATTGAAACCACGAACATTAATCCTAGCATCTCCAGCACCACCACCTTGATTAGTAGCATAGACACTAGGGACTAAGTTCATGGCAAGGGGAATGTCTTGAGAACCTAATCTTAATGCAATTTCATCTTTGGTTACATCAGTGTAAGCTACAGCAGTTTTTTCGGAAGCTCTTGAAGCCAACACTTCTAATTCAGACATTTGTATAGCGATTTCTACTAATTCAAAATTCAACTCGCTTTGATCAGCAAAGCTAGTAACATCATCATAGCCAATAGCTGAAACGGTTATACTTGAACCTGGCTCAACACCATCAATTGAGTATTGACCCTCTTCATCTGCAGCACTACCTAAATCTGAGCCGTCAACGACTACGTTTGCTCCAGCAATAGCCTTGCCAGTTGATGAATCAGTAATTTTACCTGTGATTGTGATAGCTTGTCCCTCACTAGCTACATCTGAAAAATCATCTTGAGAGTAAGTAATAGATAACGATAATATTAAGAATATGTTCAATATTAACTGTTTTGACATTAGTGTTCTCCTAATTTGGTTAAGTTTTAACATTTTAGATTAAATCCATTGCATTGATTTGTATTCTATTTAAGATTATAAAATTAAATGTTATTTATCAAAGAGTTTGAAAAAATATATATGATAATTTATAAAAAAAATAATTTAAAAAACTAATATAAAAAAAGATGATCAATGATTAATTACTTATACGACTAAAGTGATTGTAAATATTGAAATATATCCTTAATGCCTTTAATATTATTTTTTTTAAAGAAACTAAAACAGAAGACTGTTGCAGTAGATAATATGATCCCTACAATTATTGAAGTAATCACAGTCTTTTTCCTATTAGGACTTGACCTGACTTGCGGCACCTCAGGTGAATCAATTATTGCTAGCATACTACCTTTTTCTACTTCTTCAATTTTTGCACGCTCGAGTTCGCTATTCAAAGTTAAATAAATTTCCAAATAACTCGACTCATTTCTCATCAACCTTGATTCTTCTAATTTCAAAGTAGGGGAAGAAAATATATTTCTATTTTTTTCACGAAACTCTCTTAGCGCTGTCTCTGCCAAATTTAGATCATTTGATATTTTTTGTATTCTCTCTTCTATGAATTTTCTTTTTTCTGATACTCTAGATACTTTATAGCCCCTTTGTAAATCATTTAGTTTTTTTACGACTGAGTCGGCAATATCCTTTGCTAATTTTGGTTCAGTGGCCGTTACAGATATACCAATCAAGGTGGAATTTCTTTCTGTTTTAATATTAATTTTTTTCAATAAAAAATCGACCGCTTTTTGCTTATCACTAATACCAAGGATTTCATAAAGTGATACCTTTTTGGATAGTTTTTGAGAATCAAATTTTAATTTTAACACCTCTTGAGAGAGCTTTCTACTTTTTAAAATTGCTGGGTAAAGTAGAGGAGAATTGATGTCAATAGACGAACCTTTAGCTAATGATGGTACACCAAATGTTGTTGCTAGGCCTTGCAAGCTAGAAGCTTGATCAGAGGGTAGTGGTAATATTTTACACTCTGATGTATACTGGGGTTTAATGATGAAAAATACATTGATTGTTGCAGTTCCAACAACTAAAGATAGAATTAAAGAAAATAATAGGAAGTTATTATGAATAGACTTAAAGATAATTTTTGTAGCTGAGATAAGATGATAAAGATCACTGCTTTTTTCTTTTATATCTATATTTTCCTCTACCGTATTTACTTCAGAAGTCCGATAAATTTTATTAGCGGTTGTGGAAAAAGTATCATTTAATTTTTTTACATATTTATACGGTACCTTATCTCTTAATTTCCATCCATTTATTACTTGAGCAGATACATCTAATTCCCTCGCTAAGTCTGCTAATCGAATCTCACCAAATTTTTGTTTAGCTAGTTTTACAAAATCATTAAAAAGCATTATTGTTTTGCTAATTTCTTGTGGCCAATAAAAGCATTAAGTCTGACTGAGTTAAATCAGAATAAATCTGGGTTAAATTTGTAACATACTCTGTCATACTAAACGGCTCAACCTCTAATTTAGTAGGGACAATTATTCTAGCGCCATCAGTAACTACGGGAGAAAATGATAACAAATTCACTTTTTCAGAACTACCATCAAGATTAGAAACGTATGTTGCAAATCGCCTGGCTTCGTTTGTGTAACCTCCAGCCATATCAACATAGTCATTAAGCCTAAGACCTTTAATATACTGATAATTCCCAGGTGAATTTACTGCCCCCTCTATAGTGACTATATTTAATTTTTTACCTATGATTATACTATCCCCATCTTGAACTGAAAAATTCTTTTTTGATCTAGGATTTCTCAAAATTTGCTTAAAAGACAATCTTACATTTTCATTGTTTCTTGTTAAACTTGATGCCGATGGATATGCATCAATAGTTATACCGCCAGCCCTTTGTATGATATCAGTTACTAGCTCTTCACGATGTTTAATTTCATAAGTGCCTGGATAATGAACACTCCCAGAAATCGTAACAGTTTTTGATTCAAAAGTGTTTGGATCTTTTATTACTGTAATAATATCATTTGGAGAAAGTAATTTTTGAGAATCATAAGATTTTTTAAATGATTGCTTCACATCATAGGTTTGTGGTCCGTTTTCCAAATAAAACTCTCTAATATTTGAAAAATTATCACCTGCCTTTTCATCAAAAGATGCTATCTCTACTTTATATTTACTTATAAATGAGGGGACACCACCAGCCTCTAAAATTAAATCATTAATAACCATATTAGTTTTTAATTCATAATTACCTGGATTGACAACATCACCTCTAATAGTTACTGTTTTATTATTTTCAAAAATATCAATAGAATAAATCACTATTTCATCGCCTATTTTTAATATTGGATTTATATTTTTGGTCGTATCTAGCACATCGGCCATTTTGAATTTCAATATTTCTTTTGTGTAAAGGTCATCTTCAAACCTAATCAAATCTGCCCTATTATAATAAGTTTTGTTCAAATGCAATTTATCTTGAGGTCCACCCGCTCTAAACAATAATTCCCTAAGAGTGGTAATACCATCAACAATTGGATAAATACCAGGCCTTTTAACAAAGCCTCTAATTTCGACATTTGCTGGTAAAACCTCTCTTATATCTTTTATTGAGTAAATTCGAATTTCATCACCCATTTCTAATTGCTCATCAGCAATACCTTGACCAACAAGAACAGAATCCAATCTAAATTCAATTATATCATCAATGTCACCATTTTCATTTTTTTTATATAGTTCAGCTTTGCCAAAATATGTATTTTTAAGATGCTTATCATTTTCGAACCCACCACCAGAAAGTATTAAATCAATAACCCTCATACCTTTACGATACAATAATGACCTAGGTCTTTCAACATGTCCTCTTATTGAGACCTTATCAGTAAACCTCATGGAACTAAAATCTAAAATTTGAATTTGATCGCCAGACTTTAGTTTAACATCATGATTTAGATCATTTTTCAATGCTAATTCTAAATTTATATCAATGTATGATTGATCTAAAGTATTGAAATCGTTAGTCCTAATCAAAACAGCCCTATCAAGATATGCTGTAGGCTTTAAACCATCTGCTTTTTTCAAAAGATCGGTAAATGAAAATCCACTTTTTAAATCATATTTACCTGGCCTTTTAACAGCTCCAATAATCTCAACTACATTGCCCTCTTTACCAATGATAGGGAAAAAAACAATTTTATCACCATCTATTATTTCAATGTTATTTTTACCTGATAAAACATCACTTATGTCAACATCAATCTTGGTTTTATCAATACCCTGCAACAATCTCTGATCTGGTGGCAAAATTCTTTCTATTTGAGCTCTTTTAGTATACGTAGTTGCTTTTAAACCACCAGCCATCTTTATTAAATCAAGAAACCCTTCGCTATCCTTAAGCTCAAAAATCTTGCTTCTGTGTATTTCACCAGATACTGAAACAGTTTTACTTCTTTGAGGTATAAAAATTATATCTTCCCTTTGCAATCTAAAATCTTTAGGCTTCTTACCGCTTAATAAAAAATCATAAAAATCAATCTCTGCTTTCTGTTTGCCATTTCTAATTAATTTAATATTCCTCATAGACCCATTTTTTGACGGCCCCCCAAAATAAAACAGAGAGGAAAATAAAGTCGTAGATGATTTCATCTTGTAAGCACCAGGATTTAAAACATCGCCAAGTACAAATACCCTAAGAGGCTTAAGGGAAACAGAACCTAGACTAACATCAAAAAAAGTTTTAGCTACACCATTGCTTGAATCAAGACTGGAATAAACTTTTTTTAAAAATCTAAATAATTTTTTTTCAAGTTTTTCTAAATTTAATCCATTAACAAATACTTGACCAACATTCGGAATGAAGAGATATCCATCTCTAGTGACCAAATAACTTTGGTTTAATTCAGTTTCACCCCAAAGCATTATAATTACTTCGTCACCAGGCCCCACGACATAATTGGGATCAACTGATAAATCAATTGAATTTTGAAACAATTCAGGATTTGATTTAAAAATATCATATCCAAAATAATTTTGGCTATCCTGAATATCCGTTAAAACATTTTCAACCTCAGATGACTTAACATCTACAATTTTTTGTATTGTCTCGGGGTTTAGATTAATATTTGATGAATCACTTTTTATATTATCATTAACACTTTCATTCAATTTCACAGCATTTTCAATAAGCTTCAAATCAACATTCGAATTTTCATTATTCATTTGGGCGGGTTGCTGATTTAGACTAGCAGAAATTTCTTTTTCATTTTTAATGATTTTGTTAAGGGTACGTTTATCTACACCACTCTGCTGTATCACTCTTCTGAGTCTTGGATCATTTATTGTTTGGGCTTTTAGGCTGAAAAGTGCAC
>JAYPLH010000067.1:0-8272 GCA_038365355.1 Fidelibacterota bacterium | reverse complement strand
TTATTATTGATACTGATAATGAAGTTACCAATTCAGCTACAGGTGAAACATATAGGCAATTAATGTATGCTGAACGGCAAAGACAAAGACGTTTTGCTTCGATAGTACTAAATTATAATTTTGGTAAGCAGCAAAAGAAGAAATGGAGCAAAGGTAGTTTTTCCGGCAGATCTGGTGGAATGGGTGGTGGAATGGATATGGACTATTAATTTATGGCAAACGAATCCGTTCAACCATTTCTTTGATTTCTTTTGGAGGAGGATCATTCTTTTTTGACACAATATAAGCAACTATAAAATTGACCATTGCACCAATAGCTCCAAAAGCATTTGGTTCTATCCCCAAAAACCAATTGGGTTCCATATTCCCCAAAAAAGATGTAGACTGAATAAACATAATACCCTTATGCTGGAAAACATATAAAAGGGTAATCCCAATTCCTGCTAGCATGCCAGCGATTGCTCCTTCTTTATTAATACTTTTGGAAAAAATTCCCATCATCAACGCAGGGAAAATAGATGAGGCAGCTAGGCCAAATGCTAAAGCTACCGTTCCTGCAGCAAAGTCTGGTGGATTAAAACCAAAATAACCCGCAACAGCAATAGAAGCAGCCATAGCAAAACGACTTGCCTTAAGTTCTTCCTTTTCAGAAATATCTGGTCGAAAAACACCTTTTAACAGATCATGAGAAATCGCAGATGAGATAGCCAATAGTAATCCTGCAGCAGTTGATAATGCGGCTGCCAACCCACCTGCAGCAACTAAGGCAATCACCCAGTTAGGCAATCCGGCAATTTCTGGATTTGCTAATACCATAATATCACGATCAACCTTTATCATTTCATTTGTTTCATATCCATCATACTGGATTAAGCCATCTTGATTTTTATCATCAAATTTTAACAGCCCCGTTACTTCCCAGTTCCTAAACCACGAAGGCCTGCTTGCATAAGATAAATTACTTTCTTCACCAGGCTGGTCAATCGTAGTGACAAAATTTAACCTAGCCATTGCGGCTACTGCTGGAGCAGTAGTATATAGTATCGCTATAAATAATAGTGCCCAACCAGCAGACAGACGTGCTGCCTTTACAGAAGGTACTGTAAAGAACCTCATAATAACATGTGGTAATCCAGCAGTTCCAATCATAAGTGAAAGAGTGTAAAAGAACATATTAAACAGACTCAGCCTTGCATGGGTTGTATATTCAGCAAACCCTAAATCAGTTACTATTTTATCCAATGTATCGAGCAAATAGGTACCGTCTTTTATTGTACTCCCAAGTCCTAATTGAGGTATTGGATTCCCCGTAAGCATAAAAGAAATAAAAATTGCAGGAATAGTGTAGGCGATAATCATAATTACATACTGTGCTATTTGGGTATAGGTAATCCCTTTCATTCCACCCATTACTGCATAGATAAATACTATGACCATCCCAACCATAAGACCTTGATCGTAATCAACTTCAAGAAACCGAGAAAATGCAACGCCAATACCTTTCATCTGACCAATTACATACGTTACAGATGCAATAATTAAACATAAGACAGCAACTACTCTAGCAGTTTTAGAATAATATCGATCGCTTATAAATTGAGGCACAGTAAAAGAACCATGCTTTCTCAAATATGGAGCAAGTAACAATGCCAACAGTACATAACCACCTGTCCAGCCCATCAAAAAAACAGATCCTCCATATCCCAGAAATGCAATCAAACCTGCCATAGAAATAAATGATGCAGCGGACATCCAATCAGCGGCAGTTGCCATACCATTCGCAACAGGATTTATATCACCTCCAGCTACATAAAACTCTTGTGTACTTTTAGCACGAGCCCAAAAAGCAATACCAATGTAAATAGCAAACGTAATTCCAACAATGGTAAGCGTAAGAGACTGAAGACCCATTTAAAAAGGTAGTTTTTTATTGATTAGACACTCCATACCGCTTATCAATTCTTCCAATTTCATAAACATAGTAAAATATCAACAAAACAAAAGAATAAATAGAACCCTGCTGAGCAAACCAAAAGCCTAATTTATATCCACCAATCCTTATATTATTTAAATATTCAACAAAAATAATGCTAAAGCCGTACGAGACAATAAACCAAATGGACAAACATTTTATAATCAAACTAATATTTTCTGACCAGTATGTTTTTTTGTTAGACATATTAAAAAGGAAATGTTTTATATTATTAAAACTATATTTATTTCTACCATATTAATTCAAGGGATTAAATATAGCACTAAAATTATTTACTAATTAGATTTTGAAGAAGAGCCTAAAAATTAGGCAGATGGCATATTTTTCTTTTGAACGATATCACTTTCTAGAATATTGACAAAAACATCTTTAATGAAAGATAATCTCTTGTTTTCACTATTCATTAACATTAGTTTTTTCTTCATATTAAGAGGAAGCTCAAAACCTTGAAGAAATTCGTATGATATTTTTTTCCCCATATGCATTTCAAGACTATTACTAATCCCTACCTTAATTAGGACCTGTAAATACAGCTCTTGGATATTCTTACGTAGCCGTTCATCACTGTCGATATTTAGAGGAAGGTAATCTATTTCTCCAATAACTGTCTCACCTTCCATCCTTGTCTTAATGACTTTAAACTGTTCTACTCCTCTCACAAGTATATCATATTCGCCATTACTATATTTTTTATATACTTTCTGAACTTTTACTCTGCATCCTTTTGTACAAACCACATTATCTTCATTGAGAATAATGCCAAATGGTTTATCCTTCTCAATGTGATCTCTGACCATTTTTTTATATCTTGGCTCAAAAATATGTAGTGGAAGCAATTCATATGGAAGCAGAACTAAATTAAGAGGAAACAGTGGCAAACTAATCATTATCTATTTTTTTACTTTTACCTTTTTAAGTTTTTGTGGTTTAAATGTACTTAATAGTAATGCATTTAAACCTAATATTCCTAGCATCAAACTAAATTTATACAGTTCATAATTCGTCCCAAGACCAAAGAAGAATAAAATAAGTTGAAGTGTGATTACAAAAATAATGTAAAAAGATATGAATTTTAACATTTATAACTCCGTATCGCTCAAATCGCTCAAAAATATGTTTTATTTTGAACTCAATGCAAATAGATTTTATGGTACAAATGCTATAAAATATTTATGCTCAACATACAAATAAGAGGTTTCTTGTCAAAAATTGAGATCCAGCCTATCTCTGAAAGTGAAAAAAATTTTTTACTTAATTTTATAGGAGATTCAAAAATGACATTATCCGAAATATTATTGGATAAAAATAAATTTAATTTAAATAACTCTGAAAAGCTAACGCTCCCAGTTGTGACGAATGACGCAGAAATTATAATTACCTCATTTACCGAAGATGATTATTACAGTGATGGTTATTCCTTTTTTAGAGAAAAAGTAAATAAAATGACTGATAAAGCTTCTATTTTAGAGAATATAGCGGTGGAAAATTATGGATTAATCAAAGAAAAAATATATTACGGATGTTCATTTGAAAGTAATGTAAAGGAAGTCAATTATCAAAATTTTGATAAACATAATTTCGATATTGAGACTGTAACTATACCTTTTTTAAAAAAAACTTTTATTCATAATATTTTTCTTCGTAACCAAAAAATACATGATGAATTAAAATCAAAAAATCAATTTATCAAGAATAAAGCAGTCTTATACGAAAATATTTACAAAGGAAATCAAAAAAACTATAAAAACCTAAATGAATTAGTTTTCAATATTATAACCTACTCTGAAAATGGTACCGATTAAAAATTGAAGTATTTAAAAAAAATTAAATTTATACTAAAATATTTTGTTTTGACATTTTTAAAATGGACTCTGCCTATCGTAGTGATATCGAGTTTATTTATTTTGATTATTCTTTTGATATTTTAGCTATGTTACATCTACTCAAAAATAAAACATTCCTCCTTTTTTTTATTGGCAACATCACTTCTTTAATTGGATTTGGCTTTAATCTTATTGCTATTAGCTGGATGGTATTAGAAGAAAGTGGTTCAGAATACCTTTTAGGGAAAATCATGGCATCTGCAACTGCCCCAGGATTAGTTTTAGCTATTTTCGCTGGAGTAATTATAGATAAAGTAAATCGAAAATGGTTATTGGTTTCTCTTGATATTTTTAGAATGCTAGTAGTGATAGGGTTCCTTTTTTTTATTTCAAATAACCAATTTCAAATTTCAATACTGTATCCGGTTGCTTTTTTTATGGGGTTAGGAAATTCTTTATTTTGGCCAACAGCCCAAGCATTTGTACAAGAACTGGTTTCAGAAAAAGACTATTTTGATGCCAACAAGCTACTTTCTGCAAGCTATCAGGTAGGATCTATATTGGGAGCGGGTATTGGAGGATTAGTTGTTCATGCATACAGTCCCATAGTAGCTCTCTGGATAAATATAGTAACTTATTTTGTTTCTGCAATTTTTATATCTCTTGCACCGTTTAAAAGAAAAAAAATAGAGACAAATGATAAAAGCTTATCTGATTCTATTATGAAAGGATTTTCATATTTAAAAGATAGGGTAGATGTTCTTATTCTTGGATTAACTACGATATTATCTGACGTTGCTATTTGGGGCTCTCTTTCTGTACTAACAATTACTATTTCAAAAGAAATTTTTCAAAAAGGAAGTTTAGGGTATGGAATAATGGATGGGTTTTATGGAATTGGAGCATTGCTTTCCACAATTATAGTTGGAATAGCATTATCAAAGTTTGGCAAAGCTTCCTACCTAATCTTTTGTTATGCTGTTGCAGGTTTTATGTGTTTGATAACTCCAATCACAGCAAATATATATTTCGCAGGTATTACCTATTTTATAATGGGGTTACATAACAATTCTGCTCGCATAATCGTGCGAACAATTTTTATGGAAAACATACCAAATCATATAATGGGCCGAGTCCAAACTGTATTGGGAGTTTACACAAGGGCAATGGTTGTTCTCAGCTCTCTTTATGCAGGTTGGGCAATTGAATATCATAATATATCGCTAGCAACATATTTTACATTCGGTCATTTTACGATTGCATTGTTAGGTATTTTTATTCTTCAAATGATTTGGAAAGATGAAGGAAGTATTTTTTTAAAGGTTTCACATAATGCCTGAACTCCCGGAAGTGCAAACAGTAGTAAATCAGATTAAATCCGATTTGCTGCGGAACAAGGTAGAATCCATAACACCAATTTGGCCTAAGGTACTCCATAATTTTACCAGTGAAAAAGCAAAGCAAAAAATTAAGGATGGGAAAATACTTGATGTGAGTCGAAGAGCAAAGTTTATCATTATAAAATTTGCAGAAAGTATCATAGCTATCCACCTAAGAATGACTGGTAAATTATATCTGTTACCAGAGAACCAGACTATATCAAAATATGCTACAGCATATTTTACGTTAAAAAATAAAAGAAAATTGATATTTGACGATGTTCGTAAATTTGGAAGAATCTATTTATACAAAAATATAAAACCAATTGATGAAAGACATGGTCCTGAGCCACTTGAAAGCAACTTCACATCTGAAAGTCTTTTCAGGTTAATTAAATCGAAAAAAAGAAATATTAAGGCTCTACTTTTAGATCAATCTATGATTGCAGGACTTGGTAATATTTACGCTGATGAAAGTCTTTGGAAAAGTAAAATCCATCCAAACAGCCTTTCCCACAAAATCCCAAAAAAAAGAATAGAAGACCTTTACAACAACATTAAAATTATATTAACTGAGGCAATCGAACAAAACGGAACAACCATTATAGATTTTTCGGTTAATGGTGAATCTGGTAAATACACGAATGAACTAAAGATTTATGGTAAGGTCAACTCTAATTGCTATCGCTGTAAATACAAAATAATGAAAATTCGTGTTGCTGGGAGAGGAACCTACATATGCAAAAAGTGTCAAAAAAAGTATAAATGAGATCATGAATCCTACCAAAATACTTAAAACAGAATACCAAGAGCTCAATTACGCAATAACAGATGGCGGGCATGAATACCATTGTTTTTATCTAGCCACAGTTAATCTTAAGACTCCAAGACTTAGAACTGTTGTTTTAAGGTCATTTGATAAAAATAAAAATTTCTTATCCTTTCATACTGATTTACGAAGCAATAAAATTAAAGAAATAAAGTCAAACAACAATGTTTCTGCTCTTTTTTACAATAAAAAGAGAAAGATCCAAATTAGAATTAAAGGTAAAGCTATGTTACATGAGAATTCGAGCGAGCTAAAAACTATTTGGTCTAAAATGAGGCCAGAAAGCAAACTCTGTTATATGGGGCCCTTCGCACCTGGTGAAATACTTAATCATTTTCAACCAAACTTACCAAACCATAACGCTCAAAACATTACCCCTGAAAATCACAAAAAAGGATATGAAAATTTTTGTAGAGTGACAATTCAAATAGATAAATTAGATTGGTTGCAACTTGATCATCGTGGTCACAGACGTATTCTTTTTACCTTTGATAAAGATTCCAAACCTATGTGGATTGCATCATGAACAAACAAAATATTATAAGGATGTTTACCATACTTTTTTTATTATTTATTAATTCTTCCTGTATGAGGATCTACACTGGGTCTTATGCCCAAACTGATTTCACATTGGACCAACCAAATGAGCTTGGACCTACGGTACAAAAATGGGAAGATGGCTTAAGAACATCTGGAGAAAATGGGGAGCTTGAATGGTGGTACTTTGATGCAAAATTCAATGACGGTTCACTGTTTGTATGTTACTTTTACAAAATTCATCCAATAAAGAATATCTATTTTATCGGCATGAATTACAATAACCCCGACGGAGAAGAACTGTTTTTGATGAAATTCTTCAACGAAGAGGATGTCCATTTTGCCAAAGACAGCTGTAATGTTTCCATGGGTGATAATTATTTTAGAGGCAATCTAAAGGAATATGAAATCTACCTCACAGATCAAGATTTTGAAGGGTTTGGCATTCAAATTAAATTAGATTCAAATCTTAAACCTTATCGACCTCAAGATGGTATTATAAAAGCAGGTGAAGATTATTTCGCATGGCTCGCTGCTGTCCCAAATGGAGTAGCAAAAGCAAAAATTTTTCGAAAAGGGGAGACTCTAGAAGTCCAAGGTAGTGGGTATCATGATCATAACTGGGGTAATACCCCCCTACAAAAACTTTTTGAAAATTGGGTTTGGTTTCGTGGAGAATCAGGGGATTATACTGTGATCGCCTCTGAGCTAAACACTTCAGCCAAACGAGGAGGCTATAGTATACCTATTCTCTATATGGCAAATAAAGACAATGTCTTAATCAACAGATTTGGTACGAATGGCCTTTTCACTAAATATTCAAACAGAATAGAAAATGTTTATAATAAAAAAAACGAGCCTCTTTTCTCTAAACTAGAGATGATTACCACCGATGGAGAAATAATAACTATTGAAGGTAAAGATATTATTGATAACGCAGATATGTTTAAAAGAGCTCCCTTGCCTTCATACTTGAGTTGGGTATTACCTTTATTAAAAATAGGCTCAAAGTTCTCATCCATTGACCCTCACTATACCCGCTTTGAAAGCGATTTAAGGTTATCAATAGATGATACCACATTTCAAGGTCACGGAGTTCTTGAAATTATGGACCTAAAATGAAGAATAATGATTTAATAACATTAAATAACGTTATCAAAAATTTTGAAAAATCAAAGGCTTTGGATGATGTCTCTTTCTCAATTCCAAAAAACTCTATTTTTGGATTGTTAGGTCCTAATGGTAGTGGTAAATCCACTCTAATGCGCATTCTTTCTGGTTTGATTATTGAATGGGGTGGAGAAATATTTTTTGAGAATCAAAATATAAAATTAAATCAAAAAAAATTTTTACAAAAATGTGGATTTTTGATTGAAAATCCTACATTCTACGAATATCTATCTGCACGACAAAATTTATCTTTATTGGCAAAATTATCTAACTCTAGTGATCAATCAATTAACAATGTTTTACATGATGTTGACTTAGCAGAAGATGCTGATAGAAAAGTAGGAGAATATTCTTATGGAATGAAGCAAAGGTTAGGAATTGCTCAGGCTATTCTCCACAATCCTGATATTCTTTTTCTAGATGAACCAAACAATGGGCTTGACCCTTTAGGTATTAGAGAAATGAATAAAACTATTTTAAAATTACATAAAAAAGGAAAAACTATTTGTGTTAGTACTCATATTTTAAATGATGTAGAAGA
>JAYPLH010000313.1:0-1568 GCA_038365355.1 Fidelibacterota bacterium | reverse complement strand
TAAGTTTACAAAGAAAATTGAAATAAATAATATTTGAAATAGTTTTTTCATAAAATAGTATTGAATTATGAAGTTATCTAAAATTTCAGAAAAATACAAAAATAAATCATTTAGTTTATATTTTAAAAGTTTGCTTATTTTATCTATTTTACCCTTATTATTTTATATTTCAGTTGGCCATTTTTCAGGATTTGGTTACATTATTGTAAATGCAAATACCATTCAGTTTTTTCAAAAAATTATAATTTTTAATTTTTTTTTAGGTTTGTTAATTCCTTCTATCATTCTTTTGTCTAGTATAATTGCAGGATTGTACAGAAACAGAATTGCTACATTATTTCCTGTTATTGTAAATTTTACAATTTATGGGTTAATTTTATATTTGATAATTGTAATCCTCTCTTATGGCCTTTCTGTTTTTTTATTTTTAAATGAAATTACTGGATTATATTTTTTATTAATTCTTTTAGGCATTGTCTTAACAATTTCATTATTTTATGTTTTTCCACCTATCGTTAAGGGAATATTCAATTTTTCTACAGTAAGATATATTCCTATAATTGGTGTTGTTCTTAATGATAAAGATCATAAAGAAATTTTTTTACTGATAGAAAAATTATCAAAAGAAATAAATACTATTAAACCAAAAAATATAGTTGTTAGTCTTTCAACAGATTTTTATGCAATAAGTAAAGATGTTACTGTATTCAATGGTGTCAATGAGTTTAATCTAAAAGGTGAAACTTTACATATTTCTTTACCTTTTCTAAGAGTTTTAACTATTAAAGAACTAGAAGGTGTAATTGCACATGAACTTGGTCATTTCCAAGGTGATGACACACTTTATGCAATTAAATTTGCTCCTATTTACAGAAGATTGAATCAACAATTTTTAGAACTTGATGATTTTTTTGAAGAAAATAAAGATGCAAAATCTTATTTTTTAAGATTGGCTGCTTATCCTATTACTTTTTTATTTAATGAATTTTCTAGAAAAGAAGAAAAAATAAGCAAAGAACAAGAATTAAAAGCTGATAATTATGGTGCTAATGCATCCTCTGGTGCAAAAACTTTCATAAATGCATTATCTAAAATTTACATCTATGGTTTAGTTTGGTCAGAAACAACTCAGCATTTTAGGGAAATGATTAATAGTAATGAAACTAAAAAAATAAAAAATCTTAGCAAAAATTTTTATAATAATGCAATAAGTTTGTTTGATAAAAATAAACTTAAAGATTATTTAATTGGTCTTCAAATGTTTGAACAAGAACATCCAAGTGATACTCACCCCAATTTAGAAACAAGAATGAAGAATTTAAATGTAAATTTAGAAAGTTTATCAAACGAGGAACTTAACAATTTTGAACCAACGGCTTCTTCGCTAATATCTAATATAGATATAATTGAAGAAAACCTAACATTAGTCTTAAGTGAACTTGAAAAATAAAAGATCAAATCAAATTCAAAAATATATCCTAAATAACCAATTAACAGCAATGCACGAGGCAGAAATTACTATGAGATATAGTCCTATATAATCAATTGGTTTCATCTGTTATAAATTT
>JAYPLH010000312.1:0-1569 GCA_038365355.1 Fidelibacterota bacterium | reverse complement strand
TGATAGCATTCAATAGATAATCTGTTTATTTAAATTTTAATGTTTCCATCATCCCACAAACAAAAAACCCCACGAATGTGGTAACAACTATAAATGTAATTTCATTCCCATATGGCTATCTCTGAATCCTAATGCTTTGTAAAACTCTATAGCATCCGGTCTCTGTTTATCAGTCGTTAGTTGAACCAAATGTGCTCCCCTATCTATACTTCTTTTAATTGCCCATTTGAATATCTTCTTCCCAAAACCTTTTTCTCTAAATTTCTTGTGAATTCTTACTGCTTCAATTTGAGCCCTTAAACCACCTCGGTATGTCAAATATGGTATAAAGGTAAGTTGGAGGGTACCAATTATATCTTTATTAAAATTCTCAAGAATGATTAATTCTTGGTTTTTATCTTGAAGAATATTTTGGAATGCATCATAATAACTCTTTGGTAATGGAACTTTATAATCTTCTCTTTTGGAACCAAGTTCATCATCGGCTAACATTTTTACTATATTCGGTATATCACCCTCTTTTGCTTTTCTGAATATTAAATCCATATTATTCTGCATTATAAAATCTACCAATCATCCCTCAAACAAAAAATGACCAGTGTATTACCAGTGCATTTAGTGTTTTTTAGGGTATTGTTTCTATAATACTATTATATGCCAATATTAATAAGGTTATTTCTTCCTCTAGTAGAGCATCTGATAATTTTGGTTTTTGAACACTGGAATGCTCAATAAAATATTCTTTTTCTCCTAATTTGATTTGAGAGCCAATCCATCCAATAATACCAATAAAAACTCCTGGCTTAATACCAAAAGTAGCCATTTTTTCATAGTCTTCAGGGTTTGCACCTTCACCACTATAATAGCCTTTATTTCTAATTTCTTTATCTATTTCACTCTGCTTTTGGCTTTCAATAAGCCAAGGCATAGCGGGAAGAATCATAATGATTGTACCCCACATATACCAAGTTTCAGCATTATTAATTAAATAATTATTTTCAATTACCTTACGACCTAGGCCATCCTCTGTTTCAGTTCCCTTATCGTATCTTTTTTTACTAACTGAGTATTTTTTTTTCTTATCAATGTATTTTTCTATATTAAGATTAACCTTTTTGACTAAATCATCTCTAAGCAATGCATTACTATCTTGTAATATGGATATAAATTCAGAGACCCTTATTACAGATTGTTGACTATCATCATAAATAAACAAATCATCTTTAGAATTGTATTTGGCTATTTGTTTATCTGAATCTATTGGTTTACACCAAACTAAAGAAAGATATAGAAATAATGATAAATGTTTAATCACTTTTAAATCTACCTATAGTCATACAAACAAAAATTTCATCGAAAGTGGCTTCTATATAGCTTCAGATTTTATATTTTTTTTAATGAAGTAACGAAGAAAGTAGATTGGGAAATAAAGGATACAACTTGCTCCAGTGACTATACTAATAAACAAATAATGACTAGCTTCTTTCCAAACTGCTCCAAGAAGAGGCAATAACCCTGTAGCAATGATACTAAAACCAAATATTATTGGGATAAGTACCAACATTAGTG
>JAYPLH010000311.1:0-1575 GCA_038365355.1 Fidelibacterota bacterium | reverse complement strand
GTAACATACCCTTTTTGTTAGGATAAGCTTGAAAGATAAAATCTTTATTTGCTCCTCCTTCAAAATCTGAGATAACTTGCCCCACTCTTCCATTATCAAATAACAGGTTTATTGGAATGTTGTTAGTTTCTGTTTGGTTAGAATTATTTACGGTTGTTTTAATTTTTAAAAGTTGGTCTGGTACTTTTATCCTACTAAGTACATCCAACCGATTTATTGAAAGATTATTTATTACTTCGCCAACATCAATTAAATAATATTTCCAATTCTTAGATAACGAATCCACAAAATCACTTTTTGTTTGAAAATCGCTAATTAGAATACACTCACGTATTGGCTCAATTACATCTAAAGTACTTGTAAGTGAATCTACATTAAACCAAATGTTATCATAATTTTGAGTAGGTTTAATTTGATCAATTATCATTTTCTTATTTTCATTAGTTGTTTTGCCTGAAAAAAGAATTTTGGGAGGACATGTTTGGGCTATGCTTACCGTTGTGTTTTGTTCATAAATTTCTAAAAGTTCTTTTGCAGTCCCTACCGCTTTACTGAGCAAGGTTTTTCCTTCAACAAAACTATTCATACTAGAAGAATTGTCTATAACGATTAATAACCGGGAATCTATTTCAGCAGATAACCATCCAGGTATAAAACCTTTGGTAACTGGTCTTGATAACATTATTACTAGTGCTGAAATAATTCCAACTCTAAGAAGTAATAAAATCAACTTTTTAAACTTCACATTCCGAATTGAATTTTGCTCCATGCTTTTCAAAAACCGTATTGAACTAAAATTTACTTTTTTTACATTAAAACGATTTAAAAAATGAATAAGCACTGGTATTCCTATACCAAAAAAGAAAATTAAAGCCGTTGGAGCAAGAAATGTCATTAGATTATATTAAAAAAATACATTGCAAGTCCTGAAAAAATTGGTATTGATATATTATCATTAATTTTTATTGATGATAATTCAGCCAATGTAGCAATAAACGCACCGAGTATTATAGTGGATGTATTTAGCTCAAAACTAAACAATAGTCCAATTATGCAGCACGTAAAAAAACATGCAATGGAGCCTGATAAAGTTTTATGGCCAATTTTAAAAAAAGGATAACTCATTCCAACTAAAGCAGCAAATGTATCCCCTACAGCCAGAAAAAATAAGGCTAAAATGCAAAATGGTTTAGGAAATAAAATAATAGTAATTAATGAGCCTGCAAAGACCCATGTAGCACCCGTAATTTCACCTTCTTTTTCAGAGTCTCTCATCATAAAGTGTAAATATTTTTTAAAAAATTTATGTAGCATAAAATATTTAGTTCTAAAAACTTCAATAAAAAAACAAAAAATTAACATGATTGATAAAAAAATTAACATGTCCATTCTATCTTTTATAAAATAAAAATGGATCAAAGGTATAATCATATTTGAAAGATGAATTATTTTTCTAGAAAATTCGTTTACCCCAAATTGCTTCATCAATCAATTATGTTATTAAAGATATCTTGCATGTCTAAAACACTGATAGTTAAATCTATTTTGACTGACTGTTCTAGAACTGTACCAGGT
>JAYPLH010000310.1:0-1576 GCA_038365355.1 Fidelibacterota bacterium | reverse complement strand
TAATTGAGACAATTAAGTCTAGTTCAAAAACTATTAATAGTGAAAAATTAATAATTCACACTGAACCTAAAGCTAATGTGCTAAATGAGACGTTTTCAAAAAACATATTAGAAAACAGAAAGAACAATAATTAAACTAGGTTTTCGTAATGACCAAATCCATACTTAAAAGTTTTCTAGCATACATATTCTTTTTTAGCATTGGTTTATCCCAAGAACAATTTTCAATAAATTTTTCTGGTAATTCGCATGTATCTATTCCATCGAACTTACTAGGTAACGATGAGCCAAGAACCATTTTAGCTCAAGTTAAAAATAATGGTGGTGGTACTATTTATTCTAATTTTACTAGCGAAACTGGCGAATATAGCCTTGGAGTGTGGAGCAATGGATCCATGTTTCAATTGAAAGGTTCTAATGGGAATTGGGTCTATGCTGGAGACGCAACAACAACTATAAATGGCGAGTGGATGTATGTGGTTGCAGTATGGGATCTTAATCAAGTAAAGTTGTATGAAAATGATATTTTAGTCGGTGTTACTGATCTTCAAGGTAGTCTTGCTCAAAATACATTTAATGGCAGTGCAGGCATTGGTGTTTCTGCTGCAAACTGGAATGGTTGGTATAATGGTAAAATATCTGAGGTGGCGGTTTGGAACAGAGCATTAAATGAACAAGAAATAATCGCTATAATTAATGGGGCTTCCGTAACAGATGAGTATGAAAATTTAATTGCCTATTGGCCTTTTAATGAAGGTTCTGGTAATGTTATTAACGATGTTAGTGGTAATAATAATCATGCAACATTAAGCAATGGTGAGTGGTCTACTGATGTCCCTCCGTTGCTAGTGCCTCCAGTTCCAGGAGGAAATAACTCTCTTAGTTTTGATGGGGTAGATGACTATGTAGTCTCATCAAATGATAATTATAATTTTACTAATGGTGGGTCTTTCCATCTTTTTGTAAAAACTGATCAAATTGATATGGATAACCACAAGTATATGTTATCACAATATTCTCATCAAAATATATCAAGTAACAATTCTTGTTTTGAATTAAGTATATATCAAGGTTACTTAAATTATCATATTAGGGATAATGCAGGTAATAGTATTGGTAACGCTATTCAGGAAGTTGTAATAGCAGACAATCAATGGCATGAGATTTTCTTAATTTATGACGGAATAAATAATGAGGTAGATATAACAATAGATCAATCCTCATATTCATTTAATGTATCTGACTTAGGTGACATTAATGCTCCTACATCAATTCATCTGGGTAAGCAATTTTACCATGGCCATCATTTTAATGGTCAAATAAATAGAGTTTCCGCATGGGATACAGCTATAGATAAAAATAATATTAATGATTATGATAATTATAAAATTCTTAATTATGAAATGACCGAAGGCCAGGGTTCAGAATTAGAAGATTTAAGTGGTAATGGTAATGGTGGTACAATATATGGTGCTACATGGAGTGGCGATGTACCTGAAATACCGTTATTTGGTTGCACAGATTCATATGCAGATAATTTTAACTCTGATGCAAATGTAAATGATGGTAGTTGCAAT
>JAYPLH010000309.1:0-1581 GCA_038365355.1 Fidelibacterota bacterium | reverse complement strand
AATAAATTGGTTTACAGCAATTTAATTCCATCATTTTTTTACCTATGCTATCAAATCCTCGAACTGATTCACTAAATTGTGCATCCGAAACATTAGAAATAGCACTTAAGCTGGATTGTGAAGCAAAATTTTCAATATATGAATCCGAATTATTCAAATCATCTTTTGATAAAAGATATCCAAGCTCAACTAACTCATTATCATCATCTTTGTGTGCTGATAAATTAACCAAAACACCAATTCCAAAATTTGCTTCAGTAGAATCAATCGCAACTTGAATATAATTATGATAGCGATTGAAGTATGCTGTAGCATAATTATTTTGAGCACCAACTTCAGTACTTGCATCAGGATCTAGTCTTGACCTGCTTATGTTATTTACAATTATATGAGGATATAGCCCATTAGCACCATTGCTTGTAAAAGTGTTGTAGAAATACTCTGCAATCCCTAAGGTATTTTCAGCTTTTGTTATGTCTCCAGTTCTTTGAGGAATGGTAGTTGGTATAATATCTCCATCATGTGGTACAGTCACAATGATAGGAGTATTTCCAACATAATATTGAATGTGATTATCAATATCTGAAACTACTTCTCCAGGGGTATATGTCACAACAGGTGTTGGAAGAACAGATTGTGTAGCCCTTCCAGACTCTCCACATCCAATAAATAAAACTAAAAATAATATTATAACTCTAATATGTAATGCCATCTGAAATTTCTCCATTTCCTCTCCAGTCAACTCCTGTAAAGAATTGTCCATTTTTATACATTATTCCATGTGCTCTTGCTAAATAATACATTCCACTTTCTACATTTCCATCTTCAAATTTATGGTTAAGCCCTTCAAGCTCGCTTATTTGTTTTTCACTTAATGATGGTAAAAATTGATTGAATTCAGTATTCATTTTATTTTTCCCTTCATATCTAATGACATCAGGAATCCATTGAGAATGTGTTCTACCTAGGTTTATTGCATCTTGAACAGATAGATTATGATCAACAACACTAATTATAATCTGTAAAACAGTTGTAATTATTCTCGAACCTCCTGCTGCTCCTATTGTCATTAATGGCTCTCCTTCTGGGGTCAAAACGATTGTTGGAGACATTGAGCTTAGAGGCCTTTTTGCTGGTTTGATTGAATTGGCTTCATATCCAATTAGACCAAAGGCGTTTTGACTTCCAGGCGAAGAAGCAAAATCATCCATTTCATTATTTAAAAGAAAACCCGCACCATCTACTATCTTTTTATTTCCATAGGATAGATTTATCGTAGTAGTTATACCAACAGTATTACCAAGCTTATCCATCGCGGAATAGTGTGTTGTCTCCATAGATTCTGGGATTGTGCTTCCAGCTGCAATATCAGTGCTTGGAGTAGCTCTATCCATGGATACTAACTCCAATCTCTTTTTTGCATAATCTTTAGAGATTAACATTGGTACGGGGCTCGGATAAAAATCTGGATCGCCTAAATGAATTGCTCTATCTGCATAAGCTAGTCTTTGAATTTCTGTAAGCAAATGAACAAACTCTGTAGAATTTCTTGTCATTGATGACACATCAAAATTTTCTAGC
>JAYPLH010000066.1:0-8396 GCA_038365355.1 Fidelibacterota bacterium | reverse complement strand
TCTCACACTTTTTTCTATCCTGGACATCCAATTGATAAACATGGGTTTTTGAACCAAGATTATTACAATCTTTTGCAATATTTTTCAAAAGGTCATGACGTCTTGCGGAGATTCCTATAATGCACTTTTGCTTTGCATATTCAAGTGCAAGTTCTTTTCCTATGCCGGAGGATACTCCTGTAATAAAAATTTTTTTCATAGCTTTAGTATTAATCCTTCTTTGGCAACATTGAATCTTTTTGACCTAATAATATTTGATGTTGAGCTTGTATGATTTATTGCGGGGTTAGAATGATTAAAGTGTATAAAATAGATTTTTTTTCTATTCTTACTATTCATATCATTTAATAAATCCATTGTCTCAATGATAAAGGGATGGGGGATCTCAGACATGTCTCTATGGGGTATCTCATCAGGTGAATAAAAAGTTCCATCTAGCAGTGCATAATCAGTATGCAATACTACTCTAAATATATCTTGATCCCATTTGCTCCATTTATCTATATCTGGGATATAAACTAATGATCTATTTTGACTAACTATCCTATACCCAACTGTTTCAGAAAATTCATCTCGATGAGGAACCAAGAAAGGCTCAATATATATATCACGAGTTAATTTTATTTCTTTACTATCCGACAGGCTAAGTATCTTAATGTTACCAATCGATAGCAATTGATTCCAGGGGCTATTGTTCTTAAGAAATGTTTCCATTTTTGGCATAGCATAAACAGGCATGTTTTTTGCTCCCATAACCTCTCTGCCTAGCTGTAAGAGACCTATATAGTGGCCTATGTGAGCATGAGTTAGAAAGATACCAGATAGTTTTGTGTTATGAACATTTTCAAGAATATTTAGTTGGCTAGCAAAATCCGGTGTTGCGTCAATAAGCCAACTTTGACCAGTTTTTGGGTCAATTATTCCTATGGAAGATACTTTTTCATTTTCACCTGTACTCCATGATTTTTTACAACACTTTTGTACACAACCAGCATGAGGTAATCCTCCATCCTGCGCTATACCTAGTACAACGACATAAGGGGAATTTTCTGATTTAAGGAAACCAAATAATAGCATTGTGAAAATAAGAGTCTTCATAGCTTAATTTGAATTTTTTTTCGGTACATCCAGTACAAAATCAGCCAAAAACCTATTACATGAGTAATAGCAAATAAAAGAGATCCGGTTAGGTCACCTGCAAGGGGAACAAATATAGTTTTATAAAGATAATTATAAGCACTAGTCATTTCGCCATTTAGTTCTCTTTTTATATTAATTATTGTTTTGACCCATAAACCAGATAAAATAAAAATAAATATTGAATTAGTACCGAAAACCTCAAATACCCAAAATGGTTTTTTAAAATGCTTGATATCGATTAGATACGTTATTACCGCAAGAAGAATAGTTGCTATTCCTCCAGTGAATAAAACATAGGAGCTGGTCCATAATGCCTTGTTTATTGGAAAAATGAATCCCCACAAATAACCAATTACTATCAATCCAAACCCAAAAACAAACATTCTTTTTACACAATCATTATAGTTTTTGGTTGTGTGTAACATTCCCCCCATTAAATAGCCAATAATAACAGTTCCAATGGAAGGTATTGTGCTCAGGATTCCTTCCGGGTCAAATGGTATCCCAAAGCCACGGTAAAGATGACTTTCGCCTAAAATTAAGATGTCAAAGGTGCGAACAAAGTTGCTCTCAATTTCAAATGGACCTTGTTTTGATCCTAACCATAATAATGCCCAATAAAACAAGAGAATTCCAGTAAGTATTTGTAACATTTGTTTGAAATCAAATCTTATAATCAAAAGAGCACTTAACCCATAGGCAAGCGAGATTCGTTGGAGCACGCCCATGATTCTAAAATCAGACCAATCCCATGCTTGACGAATAAACGGGAATGCGTTCAAAATTATACCGGCAAAGAAGATGGAAAATGATCTCCAAAATATGTGTTCATAAAACTTTTTTGAAGGAAAGTAATGCCACTTTACGAAAGCAAATCTCATTGAGCTTCCAACTAAAAAGAGAAAAAAAGGAAATACCAAATCAGTAAGTGTACATCCATGCCACTTGGCATGAAGTAGCGGCGAGTAGACATGGCCCCAACTTCCGGGTGTATTAACAATTATCATTAAAGCAATGGTCATCCCTCTAAAAATATCAATGGAGTAGATTCGTCTGGGTTTAGACATAATTATTAGAGTTTAGATATGCTTCTATTCCAAATAACAAAGGTACCAATAAAAGCACATCCTAGGAGTAGGATGGAATTACCATATTGCATAAAGATAAGGTTACCAATACCAAATGTAAATCCATAAATCATCATAACACCTGCTACCCATTGCACTAAAATTCCCTTACTTACAGGTTGTAAAGAATGTTCAAAATTTGTAGTAATTGGTCCCCACCATCCGCCTGGCTGAACTTTTTCATAAAACTTTCGAAGGTGTTCAGTAGGCTCAGGCTTTGTAATAAACGTAGCTATTAACCAGGATAATATTGCAATAGGAACAATAATTATTAATTTATGATGTACTTGTATTTGTATACCAAAAAGAACGGGTTCAGTACCAAAAAGGGAGTAAGCGCCCTTTCTTGCTGATACCTGCCACCATGCTAGACATTCCAATAATAAGGTAATAACAATAGAAGTAGAAAGAGCGGTGATTTCGCTCCACGCATTTATTCGCCACCAAAACCAGCGTAGAATTAGAACTAAACCTATACCAGCTCCCATCGAAAAAATAAATGCCCATGCTTTGGAAATACTTTGCATTTTTAAAGCTGTGAAAGCAGCCAAAATCATAAGGACAACAGTGATTATTTTGCTAACGATA
Source organism: Fidelibacterota bacterium (assembly GCA_038365355.1). Classification (GTDB taxonomy): domain Bacteria; phylum Fidelibacterota; class Marinisomatia; order Marinisomatales; family UBA1611. The sequence goes on along the minus strand of JAYPLH010000066.1, from coordinate 5,541 downwards.
ACATAATGTTTTTCGGACTCATTTGGTTTAAAAAATCTTTTATAAATATCATTTATTATATATGACGCACCCCAATTTAAATGAGTATCTATTGTTGACATAAAAGCAGCTAAAAAAGAAACTATTAAAATTCCTTTCATACCAGGCCCTAATAGCATATTCATAACAAGAGGATAACCTGCCTTCGTGCCTAATTCTGAATAAGAATCAGGTATTACTGGAAACATGACTATGGAGACAACACCCACAATAATCCATGGCCATACTCTTACAGCGTAGTGTGCTAGATTGAACCATAATGTTGCTAATAATGCATGTTTCTCATTTTTTGCCGAAGACATTCTCTGAATGATATATCCTCCTCCGTCTGTACCATGATGGCTCCACCACATAACAGTGATAAAAATGAGAAATTTAGAAAAAGGAGATTCCCAAAATGACAAAGATCCTATGCTGTTATCAGGTATGGGTGGAATAAATTTCAATGTATTTTCATGAATGATATCAGTACCTAGTAAGGAAGAGAGCTTTTGCAATAATGTATCCATTCCACCCACGTGGTTTAGAGCAATAATGGCAAGAGCTATGGATCCAAACATCGCAATAAAAAATTGAACGATATCAGTAATAACAACTCCCCAAAAACCTGATAAAATTGCATAAACAACGGCAATAGTTACGCAAAGCCATACTGCAGTCCATTTATCCATATTCAACATTACAGATACAACAGAAGCCATTGCATTTATAACCCAGCCCATTACTATAAAATTATATAATATTGCAAAATACCCTGCCTTGAACGCTCTAAGAAAAGCTGCTGGTTTACCACTATATCTTATTTCAAGTAATTCATTGTCGGTAAGGACTTCTGCCCTACGCCAAAGTCTTGAAAAAAGAAAAACACTCAAGAGGGCACCCATCAAAAGATTCCACCAAAACCAATTTTGCCAAATTCCTTGACCGCGAACAAATTCTGTAATTGCTAAAGGTGTGTCTGCTGCGAAAGTTGTTGCCACCATTGATGTCCCCACAAGCCACCAAGGTAGAGAGCGACCAGAAAGAAAATATTCTTCCGTACTCGAGGCTGCTCTTTTGGAGAAATAAATTCCAACTCCCAAGGAAAACAGAATATATGCTACAATAATTGTCCAATCTATCCAGTGTAATGAAATAGGTTCAGTCATACATTTTTTTTATTTTTGTTAATGGGAAATAATGAGATAAAATCTCTGCTGAAGTTTTATTTGATAACGCCATACCAAGAGCTCCAATCTGACAAAGTCCAACTCCATGTCCCCATCCTGCACCTTTTAGAGTCATAGATTTAATAATTTGATTATCGTCTGAATCTAAAATAATTATAAAGGCTGAGCTATATAAAAATTCTGGATGTAATGCATCTCTAATTTCATATTCACTATTTAGTTGCACATTTTGGAATTGCTCATTTTTTTTGCCCGAAATTTCTAATTTTGTTATTCTTCCTGAAACACCTCGATTTAGGGGTTTCAAGGATGTAATTGTATCAAAAGAGGTGTTACACTTTTGATTTATTATTTTTGTTATTTCTGCCTGAGTAAAACGAAATGACCATCGAAAATACGCTCCTCTTTCGTCCACTTTGCCAATATACTTTTTGAGACGTTTTTCATCGACGTATTTGTAACTGCAGTAACAGTTTGGAGGGTTGGTAATCCAAGCGTTTAGTTTTTGATTGGTTTTTAGGTCAGGAATGGTTTTCGATGGACCATCAAAAATTGCTCTAAGATAGGGCTTCGGTGGCTCGTTCCATACATTTTCATTATTTTCAGAAATTCCACCACATGATTTTGAATAACGAGTATCACATATCTGATTATCATGGACAAGGAAATGGCCAAAAGTTTTCTGTGAAGCTTGTCTAGAATTAGTAGTAATGTTTGTAATTCCTTGGTATCGCTGGCAGCAATCATCGTTGCACGCATCAATATCAATCTCTGAATGTTTTTGCTCAGCAGCTGCAATAATCCAAGATCGTGCAACAATCGTCTGAGCTTCTAGCAACGCTGGAGGGCATGCACTGCCCATTTCTGAGGTAGTAACTGAAGCCAAATATTGTTCAAGCTTAATTTGATTAATAACGAAAATATAACCATTGGAAATTTTGATTTGCAAATCTCCAGCAACTTTTACATCGATGGTTTTTTCCCAATGAAATCCTCTACCAGCAGGTACGGAGTGGATAATAAAAAAATCTTCTATGTTAGATCCTCTTAAAACTATTTCCCTTTTTTTGGAATTCTTATAGATGAGAGATTCCGATACAGCTTCAATTTTTATTTTCCTATTTTGTCTAGGGATGGTAACTGTTAATCGCTTTCTTAAATCTGTTGGAAGAATCATACCAATGGATAAAGTAGGCTCGTGGTTTGGTTTATCTCCTCGTTTCAACATGACTTTTTCCATGCAGCGCCAAGCGCAGCAATTTCTCTATGATATGAGAATTCTACTGGAGCAATGTGATCTTTCTGAAAAAGGTTTTTTATTTTTTTTGGTTGTTCATTAAGAAATTGTCCGAGTCTCTGACCAATCACAATTTTTTCTATCTTTTGTTTATGCCTATGAAAAAAATCTAAACGATCTTTTATTAAATAATCAAAAGCTATAATTACGTTGTTTAAAGTTTCTTTAAAATACTCCGATTCTGAAAGTTCGGATAGGGAAGTTATATTAGTTTTAAATTTCAAATTGTGGTTCTTTAAAATCCCCCCTGGAGAAAGCAATGACTCTACAGTAGGACCATGAGGAAGTCTTAATTCCCAAGATTTTTTAAGATTTTCTTCCATGTTTAAATTAATTATTTTTCCATTCAAAAGAATGCCATCAGCAATGCCTGTTCCACCTCCAATATAAATTCCATTCTGGACATCATTCATTTTTCCAATATTAGATACCAATTCGCCAGTAATACAGCAGTCAGAATCATTATATAAAGTGCTTATATTATGTAACTTTTTAAGTAATTTTGGGATTCTAGGGCCATTGGCTAAAATAGTTACACCATTTGCATCTTTGATACCAGGAAAACAAATTCCTATTTCAGAATCTGCATTCCTAGCAATTACATTTCGGAGCGTTTCAACAATAACATCTGCTTGTTTTTTTTCAGCTTCTCCAATTAGGATAGATTTGCTGTTATTTTCATTAATTTGAACATTAAGTGGTGTAGGTTGATAATTAGGGTCCCAATCGGGGTGAGAAGAATATAAATACTCTTTATAATACTTTCCTTTTGAAATTGTTGTTCGTTTGGGATTAATCTTAGCTGATTGTAAAAGAACTTTAGAGGCACCACAATCAATGCCAATTAGAGAATCACTTCTTTCCGATTCCATATTTTGACTTTAATAATTTTATTTTATCGATAGATTGTTCTATCCTTGTCCTTTTTATTTTACCTGATTCAATTAAACTACAAACTGAGTTAATCGATTTTGGAATATAGTCAGGGTCATATATTAAGTTGTTTCCTAAACAAAACAGATCAATCCCAGCATCGAGCATGAGTTTAAAAGTCTCTTCTAGGTTGTAGTGATCAGATATTGCACGCATGCTTGGATCATCGCAAATTACAACTCCTTCAAAGCCTAAATCATTTCGCAGCATTTTAGTGATGATGTTCTGAGAAAGCGAAGAGGGGTAATTAGGATCTAATTTTTTATCAAAAGCATGAGAGACCATTACTGTATCTAAATCGTTACTTTGTATCAATTTATCAAAGGGTATCATATCCTTAACGGTCCAAGTATCGGTAATATCCGTTAAGCCCTCATGAGTATCTCCAGATGCAGAACCAAGTCCAGGAAAATGTTTTGCACATGTAATTATATTTTTTTGTTTGTGAGCATTTATAAATATTCTAGCATGTTTAATGATATTGTCAGGATTACTTGAAAAAGCTCTTCTTTGAGTACTTATAATTGTCCCTTCTCCATAATCTAGATCTAAGACAGGAGCAAAATTTAAATTGATTCCAGATTCAAAAAGAGTATTGGCCATGGATTCAGAAAATTGTTTGGTTAGGATAGGACTATTTAAATTACCAATATGTGCCCAAGAGGTATCTTCTTTAAATCCGTAAATTGACTTTAGTCTTGAGGAGTCCCCACCTTCTTGATCAATCGAAATCAATAAAGTATCTTTAGAGATGTTTTGAAGTTGTGATGTCAATGCTTTTACTTGAGAAGGGGATTCAATATTTCTTGTACCAGGAGTTAAATTTTCTCCACCAATTTCAAGATCAATATCATATAAAATAACACCTGCAAGATTATAGGTTTTGATGTATTTTGCAATCGAAGAGTGTTCTTCAACAGTTTTCCCTCGAAACCCCGCAATGATAAGTTGACCAACTAAGTGTTCTAAAGAGTCTGGCATCCTCAAAAACTAGTTTGAAAATTTTAAATGTCTAATAGTAAAGAATAAAATTGTTTTACTTTAAAAAAATGACAGTAAACTGAGTTTTTCTTTTTTATAAGGCAATTAATAAAAATATTCAATCCTATAAAATAATAAACATCCTTAATTTTGCTTTTAAAATTTATTTACTTTGAATTACAAGAAGTCTACTAAAATTTTTTTTATTTTTACTTTTGTTTTGCTCTTTAGTTGTAATCCTTATTATATCAAAGGAGGAGGATGGGCAGAGGAAACATTAAATAATTTATCATTAAGAGAAAAAATTGCTCAAATGATGATATATCGTATGAATCTTAGATTTAAAGATATGCCAAAAGAAAAATGGGAAAGCATCATTGGATTAATTGAAAAAGATGGAATTGGCGGAATCCATTTTTGGTATGGAGAGGCAAGCAGCAGTTTGACTTTTCTTAATGAAATGCAAATTCGGTCTAAGGTCCCTATTTTGATTGATGCCGATATTGAGTATGGATTAAATCAACGTTTTAATGAAGGAACTGAACTCATGCCTTTTATGGCGATTGCAGCTACTCACAAACCTAGCAATGCTTACGATGTAGGAAAAATTACTGCAAGTGAGTCAAGAGCGCTAGGCGTGCATTGGAATTTCTCCCCTGTAGTTGATGTTAACAATAATCCGCTAAATCCAATAATAAATGTTAGATCTTTTAGTGAAGATCCGGATATGGTAGCTAAATATGCTATTGAATATGTAAGAGGCTTACAAGATCATGGAATGTTAGCAACTGCAAAACATTTTCCAGGGCATGGTGATACGGAAACAGACTCACATTCCTCTTTAGCTATGATTCCAAGTGACTCAGCAAGACTTTGGACCGTTGAGCTTCCACCATTTAAAAAAATGATAAATAATGGAATTGATGCAGTAATGGTTGCACACGTTCATGCTCCAGATTATCAGCCTGATTCAGATACCCCAGCTTCAATGAGCAAGTTTTGGGTTGATGGCATTTTAAAGGACAGGCTCAACTTTAATGGTGCGATCGTAACTGATGGTATGGGTATGGGTGGTATTACCAAAAACTATTCTGATTCCTATGCACTTATAGAAGTGATAAA
>JAYPLH010000065.1:1255-8427 GCA_038365355.1 Fidelibacterota bacterium | reverse complement strand
ATGAAAAATTTTCAAAAGATGTCTGATCCGCACTATAACTTAAAGAGAGATAAGTAAATTTTAGATTATGCCATGTTGATGGGTTTGAAAAATTTACATTTTTTAATATAGAAGGAGCTAAAGTGTTTACCCCATCCATTGCATTATAGACACCTTGATTTGAATAGAATTTTCCTAATCCGATAGCATTCATTTTTCCTTGACTAAAAACAAGGGAGAGCAAAACGAGAATTAAAATTAATAATCTATTCTTCATTATGGATATAAATAATTTCTATTATTGAGGACCTTGAAGAATCATTTGATAAAAATAGAATCGAGTCAAATGGGTAATTTTTTTCTTCAGAAACAATTTTGAATCCATTGTTATTTTCGTTTTCTAGGATAATATTTTGTAACATATTTTTTACTGAAACAACGTATTCTGTACTATCCGGCGTATTTGATAATCGATAAGGATAGCCAACACCTGTAAAAGGATCTTCAGAAAAAATACTAGATGAATCGAAATTAATTAAACTATCGTTTTTAATAGGATCAATAATTATGTTAAAAACTTCTGATATGTTAGCTGAAGCAATTGGAATAATTAGATTAGCACTTCTAATAACAGAACCGCGCGGAAGACTGCTATCATCAAATGGGAAGGTCAAGGCAACTCTTGCACCAATTCCATTGCTAAGACTGGTGAAACTGTAAGAATTTTCAACATATCTCGGATCAAAAATTGATAAATCAGCTGAACTATAAATTGAACTTGAGAGAGTATCTATAACAATTGAGTCAGTTGCAGACGTACTCGTTCGCCGATAAAAAAGTACAACTTTTGGGTCATTTTCTTCAATGGAAGCTTCTTCACTAAATAATTCCATAAAATTAGAATCACTATTTGCAAACTTAAGGGCAAAGGTTCGAGTAACGCCCGAATCAGACAAGAATGACATTAAGGAGTCAATTCTCCATATCAACTCTGAATGAATGTATAAGTCATTAGAGTCGGTTTTTTCTAAAACCATTGGATCTCCTAATTCATGCCAATCAGAAATAGAGAGCCCTTCATAATCCAAATATGTACTTAAATTTTCATTAAAATGAGAATCCGGGCTAAAATATAATTTTAGGGGTCCTAAATCAGAATTTTTCAAACTATCATCAAAATACAATTTAAATTGAACGCTATCTATGGTAATTGTGCTATCGCTTAGATATGACCAATAACTTGAAGATCCAATTTTTATAAAAGAAAAAGGAATTTGAATTCCGTTTTTTTCACCAACATAAAGTCTCTCATTTGTGGCTAAATTGGGAGCAACAGAGTAATTAGAAATACTCAAATTTTTTATCGTAAGCGTATCAATAATCAAACTGGATTCAAAATCTGACTCAATAGCTTGTTCAGTGCAACAAATTGCTATAAAAAAAATAAAGGTTAGGCTTATTTTATTACGAAAAGAGGAATGAAAATTCATATGAATTAATATGAAAAATCAGCTTGATACTTTTTTAATAATTTTATCCAATTGATCTGCAACATCTATAAAATCGGGAAGATCATCATCAGAATATTTGTATTTAATTACAGATAGTTTTTCTTTATTTGCTTTAATACCAGGACTTTTTAATAGTTTTCCTGAAATTTCATCTTCTTTTTTATCAACAATAATTATGTGATCAGCTGAAAAAGATGCGACATCATAAACATTCAGAGAATCACCTTTTAAAGACTCGTGTATTGGAACTTCCATATCATTTAATTCTTTTCTAGATATATTTACATAATCATTCAATTCATGGATTATTAGGACTGTTTGAATTTTTTTGTAAAACTGATTAATTCCATCGAAATGTTTTTTAAATAATCCAGGTACCAAAGCACTCTGCCATCCATTACAGATAAAAATATCTGGAGACCAAAATAGATGCGGGAGTGTACTTAAAACAGCTTTTGAATAGTAACCATATCTTTCATTATTATCTGCCAAAATTCGACCATTTTTTGATTTGTAAACCAAATTTGTTAAAGGTTTAAACCAAAATTCATCTTCCAAAAAGTATACCTGAACTCTTGTCTTTGGAATAAAAGCACTTTTAGCACTTGTGACATGATCGACACCTTTAAAACCAAAGGGTATTTCGCGTAATCTGATTACTTCACGTAAAATATATTTACGTTCACTAACATATCCATACTTTGGAATAATCGTTCTAATATCATGTCCATTTTCTTGAAGAAACAAGGGTACTTTCGTAGAAAATTCAGCTAATGAAGATACATTTGCAAAAGGTATAATTTCAGTGGTAATAAAATATAGTTTTTTCGGCATTTTTTTTAAGGATTAAATTAGTTAACAGATAATTGTTTAAGAGCTTCTTTAGCCTTAGGATAATATTCACTACCTGGAAAATAATCTATAAACCTTTGAAATTCTTCTTTAGCTTTGTCAATATTGCCAATACTTTGATAAGATAAACCTATTTTAAGCTGTGCATCGTCATCCTTATCTGTTCCAGCATAAGTAAATACCTTTTCAAATTCTGCAATAGCTCGCTTAAAATCTTTCTGAGAATAATAGCACTCTGCCAACCAATATTGACTATTATCGGCTAAATCATTTGTGGCATCTGACTTGACTAATTCTACAAAACCAGATATGGCACTTTTAAAATTTTGATTTTGAAAATGACCAAGGCTTTTCATATATGTTTCTTTGTACTGAGCTGCATTAAATTGAGGCTCAGAAGATATTGGCTCTCCAGATCTCAACTTTGCCATTTCATTGTAACTGTTAGTTAAGGTAACAATTTTATTTTCAACGAGAACAAGTTTATTAAAAATTTCCAAAGCTGTACTATCCATATATCTAGATTGATTCTCAAGATTTACAATTTTATTAGATAGGGTGTTTAGTCTTTTTAGTACTACAAGTGTGATAGAATCTTGCTGAGCCTTACTTTTTACTGCTTGCCTAAAGGCAGACATTAATTCTGGCAACAAAATCTGGTTATCTAGCTCAAGAGAATCAACTAAAACTCTAACTCTATCTATCTTAGCATTCAATCTTTTTAATTCGCGCCCAACATCTTTACCTTGACTGTACAATGAGGTGCTAAGTAATATATATGCAGCTAATATTTTGACAACAAACTTAAAGCCATTTGACATTAGGATGTCCTTTTCCATTAATAGACATACTGAATTTACCGACTTATACCATCCCTTCAAATAATTTTATCAATCAGAGTAATTACCGCTTAATTTTAATACAATACCTGTCATTAGGAAACTAGTTATCAAAAATGATCCTCCTGCAGAAATAAAAGGAAAAGGTAGGCCTTTAACTGGAATTAATCCGACAGTCATAGCAGTGTTAATAAAAACATGTGAAATAAAAATTGTTGCTATACCAATTAAAGCAAGGCTAGAAAAACGATCTTTTGATAAAAATGCAAATTTAATAATCTGCATTATGAAATATCCGATCATAAGAAGCACCATTGCGATTGTGACGAACCCCAATTCTTCTCCAATAACAGATAATATAAAATCTGATTCTTGGACAGGTAAAAATTTGAGATGTGTTTGCGTTCCTTGCCCCCACCCTTTTCCGAAAAGCCCTCCTGATCCTATGGCTGTCTTACTCTGGATTATTTGATAAGCTACCCCCAATGGATCTTTTTCAGGGTTCAAAAAGGTTAAAATTCTATTTTGTTGATATTCAGATAATGTGTTCCATGCAAATGGAGATAGTAACCCAAAAAATATATTACCAAAAAAAAGAAAAACAGCTATAATTAAAGTTGGCCGCGCTAAAATGATTATGGAGCCAAGGAATAAAGCCCAAATAGAAAAAGACAAAGTATGAAAAGCTGTCAACATACTAAAAATCGGTGCGATCATTAAAAAAAGATAAAATGGTCTTGCTCCTGCCCAATAAAGCATTGGGAGTATAGGTGCCATCATTACAATTGAAGTACCTAAATCCGGCTGATTCATGACTATCAATGTTGGGAAAAGGGTAATAATTATTGGAATTATCACAGAACTGAATTTTTTCATTTTTAGAGTATGATCAGATAGGTATCTTGCTAAAGCAAGAGTTGTGAAAACTTTTGCAAATTCGCTTGTTTGGATTCCAAAAGGAAGACCCATATATAGCCACCTGTAAGTTTTAGCATGAGTATCTCCAAAAAATGGCAATAATACAATTATAATCCCAAATAAAAATAAAATATAAGCGTATTTATGAATGGAGTATCTAGGTAAAAATATAAAGCATAGTAATATGAAAATAGCAGGTATTAAAATTATTAACTGTTTAAAAAAAGGTGTGTACACCAAACCATCTGAGTAATGATTTGAGATACTTTTAAGGATAACCAGACTAATGAATACAAGGAATGCAACAGCCCATAACAATTTAATTGGTACCTCTCTAAGTCTATTTATATTAATTAAGCTCATTATATATTTTTCGTAGAATTAATAATCTTATCAAAAATATTTTTTGCAATTGGCGCCGCAACAGCACCGCCTGAACCTGAGTTTTCTAAAAGCACAACGATTGAAAAACTTTTTTCATAATATTTCATCCAACCAATAAACCATGCATGATCTTCACCATGGGGATTTTCAGCGGTACCTGTTTTCCCAAACACCTTAGCATTTACATTTAATGGATCAGCTCCTTTTCCAGTTCCTTTTTCATCAGAAATAACTTTTTCCATATCATTAGTAATTTTATCCCATATATCATTTGAGATTTCCAAGGTATCAGTTTTCACCAAAGCTTTATTTTTTACAAAATGAGGCTTCTGAGTATGTCCTTTTGTAGCTAAAAGATTAGTATAATTGAAAACTTGCATTGGAGTTACTAATAGCTCTCCTTGTCCAATGCAATAATTTAGCAGAGAACCTCTACTCCAGCCAGACCTGCCATATCTCTTATTCATATAATCAGTTGTGGGAACTACACCATGAGATTCACCTTGGATATCCACTCCAGTAGGTTTACCAAATCCGAACATTTTGTAAAAAGAGCTTAGTTTATCAAAGTCATAGTATTTTATCGTCTTATAAAAATATATATCGCATGATAGAGAAATTGCAGAAGCTAGATTCATATTTCCGTGTCCTTTAGTATACCAACATCCAAAAATTCTATCCCCAAATTGGAAAGCTCCATCGCATTTAAATTCATCCGAAGGATTAAAATTCAAATTTTCCAATAGTGCAACTTCTGTTATCATCTTTACAATAGATCCAGGTGGATACAATCCTTGGTTAAACCGGTTTACCAATGGTTTATCTGGGTGATTTAAAATTTGATTCCAATCACTTTCTGTTATTCGGCCAGTAAATAAATCAGGTTCAAAATCAGGCATACTTACTGCACCAAGAATCTCTCCCGTTTCAGGTATCCCTACAATGATTACTCCTCTCTTATCCGCAATTACATTCTCTAAATGATTTTGGATACCTAAATCGATGGTCGTAATTATATCCCCACCTGGTTCAGGATCTCTTGGTGGAAATTCATCTACATAACCTACCTCTCTTCCTAAAGCGTCAACTTGAAAAAACTGTATACCATGCATCCCTTTTAAAGAATTTTCATAACTTCTTTCTAAACCACTCCATCCTATAACATCTCCTAACTCATAATCATTTTTTCGTTGCAGTGCGTTTCTTATATCCCTATCGACTTCTTTCACGTACCCCAAAATATGTGAAGCATTCACTGAAGAAGGAAATGCTCGCTCGGGAAATTGTTGATAATAAATTCCTTCAAGATTTAATTTATTTTCTTCAATTTTTGATATCTGCTCAAATGATAGATCCTTTGCTAACCTTGTTGGTATGAACCTTCCTCTATAATATTTTTGAAAATTTTTAATAACTACATCATGATCAACATTAATAACATCAGCAATAAATTGAAATTTCTCATCTCTTTTTGATAATTCTCCTGGTATTGCATTGAGAATATATGTAGGTATGTTATCGACAAGTATTTTACCATTTCTATCTAAGATTAAGCCTCTTGGAGCAGATAGTGTGACTTTTCTAATCCTGTTTGTATTAGCCTTTTTAGAATACTTATCAAAATTTAATATTTGTAATTGAAAATATCGAAATACAAGAATAAATATTAAAAGCCATAAAAGACTAATTGTAAAATAGTATTGCCTTTGAGATGCAATATTTTCGGCTTTAAGCATTAATCAATCCTGTTTAAGGGATAGATAAATTGTAAAATTATCATAAAAGAAATAGTATAAATTGAAGTCCCAAACCATTTTCCAAAGAACAACTCTAAATCAATTATTAAAATTTCTTGGTAGTTTACAACACAAAAGATAAAAAACTGTAAAAGGAAGATTGAAACCCAAAAAAAATTAAAATAAAACGGATTTATTTTTGAGTATAGTCCTCTCATGTTCCCACTTAAATAACCTGTAAATGAATAAATCAAAGGTGATATTCCAAAAAAAAGGGCACCTCCTGAAAAATCAATAATTAATCCAAAAATCAATCCAGAAATAGTCCCCAAAAATCTTCCATATTTGACTGCCCAATACATAATTAAAATACCAATAAAATCGGGTCTAACTGTATCTATCATTAAAGAATCCGCAACTGTTAATTGAATTAACCAAACTAAAAATCCAGAAATAAAAAACCTATTCCAATTCATTTAATTTTTAGTGATAATAAATACATGTTGAAAAGCATTTAAATCATTGGGCAGATATATAGAAACCACTTTTTGAAAACTACCTCTGTCTTGATAAACTCCTTTGACAGTTCCAACCGGGAGCCCTGCAGGGTAGATATCACTAAAACCAGAGGTTACTACTTTATCTCCAATATTTATAACTACATTCTTTTGTACCTCTCTAATTTCTGCAGTCTCTCCATTAACAAATCTTAATATACCTGTTGCACCACTAGGTAAAATTCTTGTACTTAGGCGAAAGTTTGTATCTGAAATCAGTTGAACAATGCTATTGTTACTGCTTGCCTCAATAGTCTTCCCAACTACTCCTTTAGGAGTGAGAACAGGTAAATTATTTTTAACACCATCGATAGTGCCTCTATCAATTATAATAGAAAGAAGATTTGGTTGAATTCCCTTGTTTACAACTTTTGCTGATTTGATAACAAAACTTTT
>JAYPLH010000065.1:0-1245 GCA_038365355.1 Fidelibacterota bacterium | reverse complement strand
GTTCTAAGTTTTTTTCACGCAGAGCTTGATTCTCTTTTTCTAGAAACATTAAGGATTGAATCCATGCAAAAGGGTAGGAAAAAAAAGAGACAACATCTGTGGCTTTGCCTCTTATAATACTCATCTTGGGACTTTCATTATTAAGGAGAATAAATGTTGAAAAAATTATTGCAAAGGCAAAAACAAAATGATCTTTATGTTTTACAATTGTAAGGTATATACCGTACATAGACTCCTAAAGTAATACGGCTTCGTATTTTTTAAGATTTTCTAATACCATACCTGTGCCTTTTACAACAGATAATAGAGGATCTTCAGATACATTAACAGGAACATTTGTTCTTTCCCTGATTATTTGATCAATTCCCTTTAAAAGACTACCACCTCCAGCCAAAATTATTCCACGTTCTAAAATGTCAGCTGCAAGTTCGGGAGGAGTTTGTTCCAAGCATCTCTTTACAGCTTCAACAATTTGATTTACTGGGTCCTTAAGAGCTAATCTAACCTCATCTGAGGATACCTCGATTGTTTTTGGTATACCAGAGACTAAATCTCTTCCTTTAACTGCAATATCTGCAGATTTCATTTTCATTGCAGAACCAACAGTTTTCTTTATTTTTTCACTCATACCTAGACCAATCTCTAGTTTATGCTCATTTCTGAACCACTGCAAAACTGCTTCATCCATTTCATCACCGGCTATTCTTATAGTTTCTTTAGTAACAACACCATTAAGTGAAATAACAGCTATTTCAGTAGTCCCACCTCCAATATCAACAATAATATTTCCTATAGGCTTACTTATATCTAGTCCTATACCAATAGCTGCCGCAACAGGTTCTTCAATTAAATAGACTTCTCTTGCATTAGCTCGCTCCCCAGAATCTTTAACTGCTCTTCGCTCAACCTCAGTCACTCCGGAAGGAACACAAATTACCATACGGGGACGAGCTAATCGATTTAGATTAATCTTTCGAATAAAACCTTGCAACATACCATCTGTCATTCTAAAATCAGCAATCACTCCATCCTGAAGTGGTCTTATAGTTTCAAGCTCTCGATGAGTTTTACCGAGCATAGCCTTTGCCTCCTCACCTACAGCTACGATACTATCATCATGTACATTTCTAGTGACAATCGAAGGCTCATTGACTACAATACCTCGTCCTTTCATCCATATAAGTGTATTAGCTGTTCCAAGATCGATAGCCACATCTCCTGAAATCCAATTTACAAAGCTTGGGA
>JAYPLH010000308.1:0-1599 GCA_038365355.1 Fidelibacterota bacterium | reverse complement strand
CTGCTTGCCCTCCACCCCACTCATAACCATCAATCAACTGCTCATCTTTGATATTTAATGAATCTAACTTACTTATTAAAAGATTGTAAGCTTCTTCACCAAACTCATTATCAACATCTAAACCAAGCTCTAATTTTAGTTGATTAAAATTATTTATTTTTAATGAATCATTATCTTGCGAAAAAGTTGAATTAGAAAAAAATAATATGAAAAACAATGTATTATTTTTGACAAAGATCGATAGAAATTTTCTGTACGAAAATTTTAAAAATGGTTTATAGTTATTTTTCATATAAAAATTTAATAACTATATTAATGGTTATACCCACTAAAGCAAACTAAAACACCTACCCTCAAAAAAAATCAAGGAAGGTGTTTTAGTTTAAATGAGCATTCTATTTGAGAAGTATCATTTTTCTAGTTTGTCTAAAGCTACCAGCTTCTATAGTGTAGATATATACTCCAGCTGAAACTGGTTGAGAAAGTTCATTTGTTGCATTCCACTGCACATTTAAGAAACCGGGGTTTAAATGTTCATTTACCAATGTTTTTATTTTTCTACCTAACATATCATAAACAGAAATATTCACATTCCCGGCTTTAGGTACATCGAAATAAATAGAAGTAACTGGGTTAAATGGATTAGGATAGTTCTGATGCAAACTATAAACTTGTGGAAGTAGATCAGATGATTCTAATGCTAATAATTCTGCACCAACACGAACTATTAATTCAGAACCATTTGGAACAACAAGAGATTCAATAGCTCTCATATCTGCAAAAAACATTCCATCTGTATAATTATAACCTATTTCATATTCATCAGGTATATCTTCAAAAAGCCAAGTTATCTCAACCTCATCTGAACTAGTTTCTATTGTAAAAATCCATTCATTATATCCACCATTTATAACTGGAGATTTAACATCCTTTGAATATCTTTCACCAAGAACAGTTGGCCAATCCTGATGATATGTAGACATTGTTACGTATTCACCTCCAGGTGGATTTGGTGCCTCAGCAATGTCATATTCGGGATCAAATCCATTGGTCGCATCTTCAGCTACTCCCATCACTGTTAATCTGTCTACAGCTCCATCAATTGATGCCTCAAAAGATATATTCCATGAAGTTTCATCCATTACCATTCTTGCTGGTTGGCTAGATTCAACTCCTTTGTGAATAGGATATGTTACGCTGACTCCAGAATCAAGAACAGAGATCCAATATCCAGTCCAAGGCTTCAAAATAGATGGCATTTCATATCCTAGATCATTATATGAATAAATGGTATTGATCCATCCAGCATCTACTGCTTCTGAGTATCCCAACATCTCTGTATCTTTATCAAAAATTAAACTATCTACACTAACATCCAATACAAGAGGGTTACTTATTATATTCCAGCCAATGTTTAGACTTTGACTATAATCATCACTTAAAGGCATTCCATGTATTCCTACATTAGCAGCATCTAATGTAGCAAGCCAATAACCATGGCCTATACTAAGAGTACTATCAAAAGTATAACCCCCATTTTCAAAACCATATGTATACCAGTAACCATTTATCTCTTCTTCTAAATTATCTGCCATATTT
>JAYPLH010000064.1:0-8515 GCA_038365355.1 Fidelibacterota bacterium | reverse complement strand
CGTCTCCTACTTCAAGCACTTCTCCTACTTCTGAGATATCAACCGAGCCATCGTGCTTTTCTATCTGCTCTCGAAGTAACTGTGTTAATTGATCAGTTTTTATTTCCATGATTTCCTAAATTATTAAGTCTGCAGTAATTCATTACGAAGTGTCTGCAATTGGTTATGAATAGATGCATCTAAAAAGGTGTTATTAATACGCAGTTTGATTCCTCCAATAAGACTTGGGTCTACTTCAATTGATAATTTGGTTTTTTTACCTAGAATTTTATCAAGTGATATTTTAAAGGATTCAATTTGCCGATCGCTCATCTTACTAGCAACAACTCCTCTGACTTCAATTGTATTGCTCTTCTCTTGATAGATAGATTCGAAGCAATAAGATATCTTCCTTAATTCATTGGCAGCGCCACTACCTTTAAGATACGATACTACCTCATTTACAAGAGGATGGGATAATTCTCCTAAAACTGAATTGAGGATTTCTACCTTTAATTTCCCTTTTATCTTTTTTGATTGAATTAAAACACGAAACTGACCACTATTCATGACAATATGATTAAGTGATCTTAAAGAGTCTTTAACTCTATCTAGAGCATTAATTTGTTCAGCGACGTTAAATAATCCTGTTGCAATAACTTTGGGATTAAGATTATGCTTCATGCTTCTTAAAATCTAATATAGATTTCTCAATTAACAGCTGATTATCCTCAACCGAAAGATTCTTTCCAATAACCTTCTCTGCCACTAGCATAGTCAGAGTAACTACTTCCTGCCTAATTTCAGAGATGGCTTTATCCTTTTCTACTTGGATTTGGGTGTTTGTATCTTCCTTTATCTTTTTTGCATCATTTTCAGCTTGAGATCTTATTTCTGCTTTTATTTTTTCAGCAGAAGTTTTAGCCTCTGACCTTATTTCTTGAGCATCTGAGCGAGCCTTGGCAATGATTTTTTCAGCTTCATGATTCAGATTTTCTAGTTCATTTTTTGCTTTCTCTGCATCTTCAATAGAGGATTGAATGTCGTTTTCTCTACTTTCTAGTGCCTTTAATAGTGGCTTCCATGCAAATTTTGCCAGAACAAAATATAGCAACAGGAATGTCAGAATTGTCCATATAAATAGACCTGGATCTAATTGAACTAATGGATTTGGCTTGCTACCCTGTGCTTCTTTGGAAGAAGATAAAGTAGTTTCTTGATAGTTCTCTTTCTTGTTTGCCATCTACAAAAACTATCCAAGAATAAGCATTAAGAAAGTGAATACCTCTGCTAAGATTGCAACACCTTCAAGAAGAAACAGTGGCAAGTTTATAGCACCTGTAATCTTGTCTGCAGCTTCTGGCTGACGTGCAATACTTTCAGCCGCAGCAGACGCAAATTTTCCGATCCCTAGGGCTGCACCCAAAACGATCAAACCCATTCCAAGAGGGATAAGTGTAGTTGCTTCCATTTTTTTTTCCTTTTTTTTTATTTAATGATGTACGTGAATTGCCATTCCGATAAATACAGCTGTCAATAAGGTAAAAACATAAGCCTGTACAAGAACAACAATAACTTCTAAACCTGCGATAGCAGCTGCCATTGGAATGGCGACTAATGAGACACCGATACCTGCTGCTGCACTACTAAACAATTCTCCAAAAATAGCCATGAGGGAAAGAAGGGCAAGTAGAGCTATATGACCTCCTGTCATGTTGGCAGCCAAACGCATGGTTAATGCAAATGGCTTTACAAAGAGACCCATCACTTCGATGGGTATCAAAATTATGTATACTGGCCATGCTAGACCATGAGGCACTAGGTTCTTCCAATGCTTAACAAATCCGTGTGCCATTATACCAGCGATCATTATTGAGAAAAAAGTAATAGTCGCCAAAGCACCTGTTACATTAAAATTAGCAGTAGCAGTTACTCCACCATTAAGTACGGTATTTATGGTATTATATTTGTCGGAATACGGTACATCAAATAAAAAACGATTGATTGATCCAAGAACATCAAAGATTGGAACCAATCCGATACCGTTTGCAAATAAGATGAAAAAGAAAAATGTAAGCAAAACAGGCGCCCATGTCATTACCCATTTTTCGCCTACATTTGGCTTAGTAATAGAATCCCTTATGAATTTGACTATTGCCTCAATTGCATTTACCCAACCGGAAGGGACTGATTTACCACTAGATAAATATCTTCTGATAGGAATAATGATAGAGACAGATACAATCACTGCAACAACCCACAACATTAAAACATGTTTTGTAACAGAGAAGTCAATACCCATAATTGGCTCAATTTTAATAATTTCAGGATACTTTGGGTGGTTGTAGGTATTTGAAACATGAGAAATAATGTTAGGCCCAACTTTTTCCATAATAGTTTTGGGAGCTTCAATGGGTTGTGCAGGTATCATTTAAATTTTAAATTAATGATTTTAGTGAAAGTTTAAAATATTAATATTTATAAAGTAATTTTATGATTAATAGTTGGCGATATTACTTAAAAACGAAGCATTATAAAACGGTAAAATTATGTTTGATCATCGAAAAAAATTAAAAATATTTCAATTCAAAAAATACTTAACAAAAAATTATTTAAGGCGCTATTTTCGTTTATACTTTGCAAATTTGACCATCTGATAAAAACCGACGACGAGCCCTAAAACCATACCAATAATTATTCCAGCTGGAGATGTATCTAAGTGGTTATCAATATAAAAACCTCCAAAAATAAATAAAAAGATCGAAGCTATTAGGCTATAGGAGGCGCTTGCGGCAGGACCAGCTTGATTTAGAACTTTCTGAAAATATAAATATGAGTTAAAGATTGAATTGTTTTTTTTCTTAGAAACTGTCAAAAAAACCTTTCGCTATTGTACATTTGAATTTTCCATAGCGAGTTCACATTTTCCCTCAAATTTAGCCCCGTCCTCGATTACCAATTTTTTGTAAGTGATATCGCCTTTTACTTTGCATGTTTTAAGTAGCGTTACTTGACCAATTGAAGAAATATCACCTTCAACTATACCTGCGATACGGATATCACTTCCAGTAATATCTCCCTTTACAATAGCATTTTTTGCCAACCTTACAGGGCCTTTAGTATTTACACTTCCTTTTATTTGACCATAAACAATAATACCATTCTTCAAATTTACCGATCCCTCAACTACCACATCTAATCCAATCATTGTCTGGATATTTTTATTTTTTTTATTTATCATACTAAAATGTCAAATCAGTATATGAATATTCTGGGAAATACAGTAATGGATCTACTGGTTTAAATTCTCTCCATATCTCAAAATGTAAATGAGGCCCAGAAGAGATTCCTGAACTACCAACTAAAGCAATGATCTCACCTTTTTCCACAATATCCAATTGAAATTTTAAATTCTTTTTATTGTGTCCATAATGCGTAAAATAACTATCACCGTGATAAAGAATAACCATATTACCGTACTCGTAATTCCAACCTGAAAAAACTACGACTCCTTTGGCTGCAGCCATTACCGGATCACCATCATTTGCAACAATATCGATACCGTAATGGGTATCTTTTAAAAAATTTCCGCTATTGCTAACATGCTTACTAATAAAGCCATTTATTGGGGGGTGAGAAGGAATATTTTGTAATTGTGAAATACTTTTTCCTGGTAATTTATAAAGAGTCAAAGTGGAGTCTTCTATTGAAATTGGGTCATCTATATCTAGCTTTTCTCCAAGAGTATTACGCACCATTTGATCCATCTGCTTTATTTTTTTCAAATCCTGAGATAACTTTAACACTTCAAGCCTTTCAGAAATTAATTTATTATAATTATCCTCAATATCTCTATGATAAGACAATTTTGGAAAATACAAAACTAAAATTAAAAGACTTCCAATACATAAAGAAATCATTAGAAATCCAGTCAACTGCAGAACTGCCTTGCTTAAATTAAACGACCATGAATCCTTTTCATCATCTGGTATTATCATGAATGTATATTTTTTTTGTTTTGTCATTCTAGGAGGAGATTATATCTATAATTCTATCTAGATCGTCAATTGAAAAGTATGAAATCTCAATTTTACCTCCTTTTTGAGAGGATTTAAGCTTTACTTTTGTACCTAAAATTTCGATTAATTTATTCTCAATCGCAGCTATTTGATGATCTTTGTTTTTTAATGTCCTCCTTTTTTTTGACTGATTAGCCTTTTTGGATTTGACCATATTTTCAGCATCCCTTACTGAAAGATTTTTTTCCATAATAATCTCCCATACTTTAATCATTGTTGAAGGAGATTTCGTTTGGAGAATCGCTCTAGCATGCCCAGCTGAAATTTTTCTTTCTATTAAGCTTTTTCTAATTTCTAATGGAAGTTTTAACAGTCTTAAAGAATTAGAAATTGTAACTCTTTTTTTACCGACTGCTTTTGCTATAGATTCATGAGACAAGCCATATTTTTTATTTAACACAGCATAGGCCTCTGACTCTTCGATAGAATTTAGATCTTCTCTTTGTATATTCTCTACTAAGGCCATTTCCATTATATCTGAATTGTTTTTAGTTTCCAGCACATATGCCGGAACAGTCCTTTTTTTGAGATGCTTTAATGCTCTCCATCTTCTCTCACCAGCAATTAATTCATAACCATTTTTGACTTTTCGTACAGTTATAGGCGATATTAATCCCTTTTCCGAGATCGAAGCTGCTAGCTCATTGAGAGCAGTTACATCAAAAAGTTTTCTTGGCTGATTTGGGTTTGGATGAATATGATTCAATTTAATTTTAGAAATTGATTCAGTTTTTGTTATTAATAGAGCAGGATCTTTTTTTACTGTATCTTTACCTGATCGGATTAATGCTTCTAGTCCTTTTCCCAACCGTTTAACTGACACGTTGTAATATCTCCTCTGTAAGAGTCATGTAATTTTGTGCTCCTGTTGAATTAGCGTCGTACAACAGAGCAGGTTTTCCAAAACTTGGTGCTTCACTTAAACGAACGTTACGATGTATGAATGTTTTAAACAATTTTTCCTTAAAAAAAGAATTCACTTCTTCAACTACCTGTTTTGAAAGGTTTAGCCTCCCATCATACATTGTCATTAAAATTCCTGTTATTTCTAATTTTTTATTTAAATGTCGCTGAACCAAGCGAACAGTATTTAACAATTGACCAAGGCCTTCTAAAGCATAGTACTCGCACTGGATTGGGATTACGATTGCACTTGAAGCGGTTAAAGCATTTATGGTAAGTAAACCTAAAGAGGGCGGACAATCAATTATTATGATGTTGTAATTTTTTTCAATATTCTTAAGAGCTTTTTTTAGTTGATATTCACGGGCCATAACACCCACTAATTCTATTTCTGCTCCGACTAAATCATTTGTAGATGTTATGATGTCTAAATGAGAAAAGGATGTCTTAGTAATACAATTTTTCACATTTTCATGTCCCAGTATAGCATCATAAATATTATTTTTTTCTTCAACTACTAAGTCAGACAAACCAGTTGTAGCATTAGCTTGTGGATCCAAGTCAATCAAAAGTGTTTTTATTTCACTAACAGCTAAGCTTAAGGCTACATTAACTGCAGAAGTAGTCTTACCTACGCCTCCTTTTTGATTTGAGAAGGCTAAGATATTTGACATTTTAATTTAAATACAATAAACATTAATAGAATTTATTACGAACCTATCATAATTGCATTATCTCTAAAACTGAAAAAGTAAAGAATTATTACGTATATTAAACTTGTAGTTTATAACATTTTTAGAAATACTTATATCTAAATAGATGAAAGCTCTTATTAAAAAATACCCCGAAAAAGGTATATGGATGGAAGATGTTCCTAATCCAGAATGTGGAGATAATGAAATAAAGATTAAAATTACTCATACAGCCATATGTGGTACAGATTTACATATTTATAATTGGGATTCGTGGGCACAAAAAACGCTGAGTCCACCTATAGTTATTGGTCATGAATTTTGTGGCATTATTGAAGAAACAGGGAAGAATGTTCGACGCTATCAAAAAGGACAACGAGTTTCCGGAGAAGGTCATATAACATGTGGCTTTTGCAGAAATTGTAGAGCTGGTAAACAGCATCTTTGCAATTCTACTAAAGGAATTGGTGTTCATAGAAATGGAGCTTTTGCTGAATACCTTGTATTACCAGAATCAAATATTTGGCCAATTTCAGATGATATTAGTTCTGAAATAGCTTCTTTTTTTGATCCCTTTGGAAATGCTGTTCATTCAATAAACTGCTTTAATATTATAGGTGAAGATTTACTTATTACAGGTGCGGGTCCTATAGGGCTTATATCAGTTGCAATTTGTAAATTTATAAGTGCTAAAAATATCGTTATCACTGATATTAATGATTATAGATTAAATCTAGCCAAACAATTAGGTGCAACAAAAACTATAAATACAAAAAAAGATTCTATAAAAAATTGTTTTGATGAATTAAGTATAAAATATGGATTTGATGTTGGATTAGAGATGTCTGGGAATGGACAAGCATTTAATGAAATGCTTTCATCTATGTATCATGGTGGAAAAATTGTCCTTTTAGGATTATTACCCAAAAGCACTTGTATAGACTGGGACAATATTATTTTTAAAGGATTACAGGTAAGGGGCGTATATGGTCGAGAAATGTATGAGACATGGTACAAAATGGATCAACTAATTAAAAGCGGACTAGATTTAAGCAAAGTAATTACTCACAAATTTCCAATTTCTAGTTTTGATGAAGCTTTCAAAGTCATTGGCTCAGGACAATGCGGAAAAGTAATCATGGAATGGTAAATGAATACATATAAGCAAATATTTCAAAATGAACTAAATAACATTGAAAAAAATGGTTTATTTAAAAAAGAACGAGCTTTAAAAACCCCTCAGGGGACTGAAATTATTACTGGAAATCATCAAGCAGCATACAATATGTGCTCAAATAATTATTTGGGTTTAGCTAATCACCCAAGAATAATTCAAGCTGCTAAATCAGCCTTAGACAATTTCGGATTCGGAGTAGCGTCAGTACGATTTATATGCGGCACTCAGGATCTTCATATTGACCTAGAAAAACAAATTTCAAATTTTTTTGGAACAGAGGATACCATTCTATACAGCTCTTGTTTTGATGCAAATGGAGGCCTCTTCGAAACTATTTTTTCTGAAAATGATGCTATCATTTCTGATGAGCTTAACCATGCCTCAATTATTGATGGAATTCGTCTTTGCAAAGCAAATCGTTTTAGATTTAAAAATAATGATATGGAAGACCTTGAAAAAAAACTTATTAAAGCCCAATCAAGTAGATTAAAAGTTATAGCTACCGATGGAGTATTTTCCATGGACGGACAAATTGCAAAACTAGATGAAATAGTTTTTTTAGCAGAAAAATATGACGCCATGGTTATGGTTGATGATAGCCATGCTACAGGATTCGTTGGTGCAAAAGGACGAGGATCTGCTGATCATTTTGGCGTAATGAATAAAATTGATATTTTCACCTCTACTTTAGGTAAAGCAATTGGTGGGGCGTCCGGAGGTTTTACAACAGGTAAAAAAGAAATTATTGATCTTCTACGTCAAAAATCTAGGCCATATTTATTTTCTAATAGCATTGCTCCATCAGTTGCGTCTGCAGCAATTGAAGCTTTTAAAATAATTGAAGAAGATAATAGATTAAAAAACATCCTAGAAAAAAACACTCTTTATTTTAGAGAAAAGATGTCAGCAAATGGTTTCGATATACTTGAGGGTACACATCCTATTGTTCCAATAATGCTTTATGATGCTAAAAAAGCGAAAAAGATGTCTTCAAAGCTACTTGAAGAAGGAATCTATGTTATAGGTTTTCATTATCCTGTAGTACCAAAAGACAAAGCTAGAATTAGAGTTCAAATTTCCTCTGCGATGAAAAAACAACATCTAGATAAATCGATTGATGCCTTTAAAAAAGTTGGTTTAAAAATGGGTATTATATAAGTTGAATTAAAAAACTTGATATCTTGCCAGAAAGAACCAGGCTAGAGTATATTCACCGTCAAATTTGAACATATTTACATAAATGGTATGACAAAAAACTTAACACCTAGATATTTAATTATTGCTCTTATTTTATTTTGGGCTATATCGTCACTTCTACCTACATGGAGGTATCAACGACTTTCTGAGGATCAAAAAGAAGAGATGAAAATAAATGGTGAATTAGAAAATTTAGAATCAAAAGTAATTCGTCAAGGCTTAGACCTTAAAGGAGGGATGTATATTGTATTAGAAGCCGATATCCCCGCTCTGATTAGTAATCTTGCATCATTTAAAGATGAAAGACTTTTAAAAGTTATTGAAAAAACTAGAGAAAAATCTTCCAATCCAAGCTTAGATGTTTTCACAATTTTTAAAAATGAAGTTGTAAATGATAATATAAAGTTATCTCGATACTTCCATGAATATGGGGCATCATTGGAAGATATTATGTCAGCATTACGTGAAGAATCAGATGACGCAATTAA
>JAYPLH010000307.1:0-1623 GCA_038365355.1 Fidelibacterota bacterium | reverse complement strand
CAAATTCAGATGATCAAATAGCTGGGCCATATTGTTTTGGAAGTTGTGAAAACTGCGAAGTCCCCAATAAGTCCCTTAGCTTTGATGGACAAGATGATTATGTCAGTTTTGATGATAATTTAAGTGAATTTTCAAGCCAGATAACCATCGGCGCATGGTTGAAACTAGATGATGCTACAAAATTCAGAAATCCGATATTTGGTAAACGAATTAATAATGGAGAAAGCTTAGGCGGATCTTTATATTTTGGTGCAGTATGTGATGGAGGCTGTGAAAATAGCGAATTATCTTTCGCTCTTAATTTATCAAATAATTACAGACCCGGAATAAATGGTGGCTCCTTAATTGCAAATGAATGGTATCATTGTGTGGCTGTTTATGATGGTGCTAATTTAAAATTATATTTGGATGGAGACTTAATTTCTCAGCAAGAGGCATCGGGTAATATTGATAATCCGAATGGATCATTATTACTAGGGAATTATGATATGGCTAATGATCATTTTTTTGGGGGTAAAATTGATGATGCGTTTATTTATTCCGTTGCACTTACGCAAGAACAAATTCAAGAAAAATTTCTTGGAAATTCAAATTTTAATGAAGAACAGCTTTCAGGGTATTGGGACTTTAATGATTTTGAGGGCAATTTATTAACTGATTATAGCGGTAATGGAAATCATGGCACAATTTTTGGTGCTACTTGGAGTGAAGACTTCCCAATGCCGCCGCATTCAGGGCCTGAGTGGTATGTATCTATAAATAATGGCTCTGACGATAATAACGGTTCCGAGCAATATCCTTACGCTACAATCCAGAAGGCTATAAATAGTGCAAATGAGCAAGATGTTATACATGTTGAAGCGGGTAATTACACAGAGAATCTTGTATTTAATGGTAAAAATATTTCTTTAATTGGAGAGGACCCACATAATACTACGATTAGTGGAGCAGATTATATCCAACCTGTTATCAAATTATGGAATTTTAATTACGACCAATCAACAAAAATAAATGGGTTCACATTCGAAAATGCTGCACATGGAATATCAGTCTTAAATGGTGGTGGGCCTGTATTTGAAAATTGTATTGTGAGGAATATCGTAGATGGTGACAATGGTGGCATTTATATTGCAGGAGATGGTATAGGTTCATCTGTGGTGCTAGATAGAGTCTTGGTGTATGGAAATCATAGTAACTCTGGTGAAGGTGGTGGAATTAGAGTAGCAAGTAATAATGGTAGTGCATCAGCAATAATCAGAAATAGTACTATTACCCAAAATAGCCCAGAAGGCATTAGAGTTCATGGAAATGCTACAGTTGTTGATGTTTCAAATTCTATTATCTATAGTAATGATCTAAGTATTACAAATTTAGGCACAATTAATGTCAGCTTTTCAAATGTTGAGGGCGGAATAGATGGTAATAATAATTTTGATAGTGATCCTCAATTCTGCAATACATCAATAGGTAATTATCAACTGGCATTTTTGTCTCCTAGTGTAAGCGCAGGAGAAAATGGAGAAACTATTGGATTCTACAACGAGCCTGGATGCCAAAGCTCTTATCTCAATTCTGCATTGAGTTTTGAAGGCGATGGTAGTTATGTTAATATGGGAAGCCCAG
>JAYPLH010000063.1:2627-8658 GCA_038365355.1 Fidelibacterota bacterium | reverse complement strand
CAAGATACTTGAAAAAGTAGAAATAGAATCTTCTCATAATTATTTTTTGAAGATTTTAAAATGAAAATATATATTAAAATAAAGAAAGTAATTGATTTAAATATTAATTATCTGGAGTAATTTATTGAAGCATACAATGCCTCATCTGGGGCCCAATCTACTTTGTCAACTGAGCGTTTATATGAAAAATCAATCCCTATCCTTTTATAATTAATTGCTACACCAGCCATCCAGGACTTATTTCCATTATATCCATTTATTTGGCCATACATATGAATGAAAGGAAAACTATTGGATTCATTTTTTATCAGCGTTATCAAATCAGATCTAATCATTAAGCCAACAAAAGAGCTGTATGAGTCATTATATAATGAGCCATCCCTCTTTGCTAATCTATCAACAAACATACCATCATTTTTTAGAGTTTTGTGACTAACCTCATAATATCCTAGGCCAGCCATGACTTTAAGATGTCCAAGCTTTGCTAAATTTTTATTAAATATATCTTTAACTCCAACAACTGATAAGCTCAAATAATCAACATATAGTGAATCCTCTATTCTTTCTCTAACTAACTTGTTATTATTAACATCTGTAAATGCTAATTGTATTTGAGAACCAAACATTGAAACTTTACCGTAGCCTCCCAGTCCACCTTGTAGTGTTTTTTCTTCAGGTTCTATTATAACATTATGAATGTTAGGTATTATATCAAAAATAGGGGTTTTTATTCCTATTTCGTATATTTTACCAAGTAACCCAAAGTCCAAGGTTCCTTTTGTATCATTTGGATAACCCAATAAGTCATTCCCAGCACGCATTGATAGTGCTAGTGATGGGTAAATTGATGAGCCTCCTATAGAAGATAGTCTGTAAATTGCCCTATCAAAACTAGACTTCGATCCGATAGAGAAATATATATCCCTATTTGTCCAAAAGAAGTAATTTTGTAAAAATTCTTTCTCAAAATTAACGGATGCATCTCTTAAATAGCTATCATCATTTATGTAGTAATAATCCTTTTCGACAATTAATACTCTTAGTTTTTTAGGTAGTACCCATTTAACCATATTATTATCTAAAATAGTAAATTTCCCTCTATTTCCATATCTAAGCTCGTAAATTTTCTTTGGATCCTTTTTTGATTCAATAATTATAATTTTATCATTCTGCCTAATCTTTTTTAACGAATCTTCTGGATTAGCATCTACATAATATTCAATGGAATTATTTATCATTAATTTCATCTTTAATGCTTCTACAGTCCATACATTAAATAGTTGAGAATTAAGTTTATCTAATTCATCATCAGCCAATAAAAATGTAAATAAATAAATTATAACAATTAAAAAGTGTTTTCCCATAAACCTACCACCTAAAAGTTAAATTTGGACTAATTACGTATCCGGGGTCCCATTCAAATTCACCTTGTGTTCCGGCTAAGAATGTGACTGGACTTGCCCATACAATATTTGCCCCAACAGCAAAGCCTGCACTAATACTGTAAAGAAAACCTGCATTCAATCTGGGCCTCTCCGCTACATTAGCTCTAAAGTAAATTGACCATTCATGATAAAAATTATAACTGCCCTCAGGTTGAATTTTATCAGATAAATAGGACCACTCAAAAAAGAAGCTGAATGAATTTCCAAAATCGCTACTTTCTAGTTCTGTAAAACTGGATAATGTATCTACCCTACCATAGGTAAGCTTTGCATAGCTTGGTCCAAATTTTATTCTTTGAACGCCGTCAGGTAGTAATGGCTTTGCTCTTTTGTGATCTTTAGAGTTTTTACCTTTAAGGGGAATTTTAAATTTAAAAGCTTTTGTCCAGTATAATTGTCCTGCCCAGTTGTTATAAATAGTATTATCAGGATCGTGAGCTTCATTATAATTGATATCATTAAGGATGTTATATCCTACTAACCCACCTATACCATCAACATTGAAAATTATACCGCCACCATATGTGCTTTCAAGAGGGTGTGAATCACTAATACTAATATTTGGTAAATTTGTAGGTAAGTTAAGAAATATCTTTGCCGTCTCTGTTGCAATGAACATTCGCGTATTTTTTGAAAGAGTTGATGGATACCCAATATCCGAGTAACCTTGTTCAAAAATCAAAGCTAGTAAACCAGGATCAGGTCGCAGTATAAATGAATTTACATATGTAAATGGAGTCATTGTGAATATGTTTCTGGCCCAATAATTCGCATCTCTAATTTCTTTAAAATTTGCATACTCATAAGCATTTCTGCCCAAAATCTGAAAGCTAAATTTTCGCCAATCTAAGTGGTCCCAGTCATATTTTCTTTTTAAAAGCTTATCAATTAATTCATCAGGTAACTTTTTCAAAAGTTCTTGATTCATAATTTTAGCCCCATCCTCACCCGATGCAGTTACATCGAAAATATTATCATTTATATCTACTACAAGAAAGTTATCTTCAAGAATTATATCTTCCTCAGACGCATCCTCATTAGTTTCAAATAAAGCCTCATTGTAAGCCTCAATGAATAAACTATTAAAATCTTCATCATTTATAACCCAACTTTCTTGGCCATATGCATTATTTAAAATATTTAGAAGAATGAAAATTAAAAATAATTCTATCTTGTATGCAGTCTTCATTAATAAGTGATCTCCTCGTATATATTACCAACTAAATGTTAATAAAATTTTTCTCAATTTTTTCATTATCGCAATAGTTTGATTTAATCAAAATTTTAAGTTTTACTTTTGGCTCATCTTTCAATGCAATATTTTGCTCGTAAATCTTTTCTTGACTATCCTCACTAATCAATTCAAGCCTACCTTTTTTTCTACCACCTTTTAAAACAATTATATTATTTACTTTATTATTTTTTCCTGTGGCTACAGCAGTAACGGTAACAATATTACCATTTTTTGAGAAAGACACCTCAGGGCATGGAGGTTTTATTACTGAAAACGTATGATACATCCCGTCAATTTTATTATCGTCAATATAAAGTTGGATTTTTACATCCCCTGTTTTGCTTATTTCACCTGTCTCAAAACTATGTCCAACAAAATTCTTATTAATTAAACCAGATATATGTAGGTCGTACCTACTTAAATCATTAATGCCATCAAAGTATTTTAAAGTGCCATTAAACTGATAAGGGCTGTTTGTATATATAATTTTTTTATGGGTTTTTGGATACTTCCATATTGGTTTTTGAACATTAATTTGAACATACGTTTTGTATTTAGCTCCATCCTTTTTTCTGGTACCAGTTAATTCAATTTTTCCACTAATTAAATTCCCTAAAGGTATTTTTGCAGAAGTGTTATTATATTTTATTTTTCCTACTTTATACTTATCAAGATACGATCTATTAATTTTTATTTGATAGTCATTTTTATTTTTGACTCCTGCAACAAACAACTCTATATCACCCTTCAAACCTTTAATACTATTTAAAGGATTTTGCATTGGAGAGATTTTGAAAACTGGAATTGTGAACTTATCATCAGGAGTAAATCTTAAACCAACATCAATTATATTAGTAATTTCTCCTTTTTTGTAAACCCTACTTATTATTTTATCAACTAATTTTTTATTTTTAAATTGACTCTCTAGTTCAATTTTAGCTGAATCACTAAAAATCGGCACTACACTGTACTCCATTTTAACAGAGTGCTGTTTCCCAGGGTTCATAAATTCAGATTCGCTCACAGTTGAATTAAAAACATACCCACGGTCATTAATTAATGGTATTTTAATATTGTCTACGTCATCAATGCTAAAAACAAGATGACTTTTAAGAGTTCTTGGGTCAAAATCACCCTCTAATTCAAAGCTAAAAAAGGTGTCGTCCTCGCCTTTAACTTGAGATGTATTTTTAATATTTACCAAACCATCAAGTTTACTGATAGCTACTTGATCAAGGGCATTATCTAGATCCTTTTTATAAGTTGCTATATCAGATTCAATGCCAAAATAAGCCATCATTAGGCCTAGATACATCACGAAATAGACTTCTACTTTTTTAAACATTTATTTTTGAAGCTTAAGATTTTCTATTTCGAATCATATCAGACAATACAGATTTCACTTTTTCGTCTAACTGATCATCAACTATATCTTCTAACTTATCATTTAGATTATTAATATGGTTATTGTATTGTGATAAATGCTCTTTAATTTCTGCCATCTGATCAGTGAAATCATTCATTGTAGCATTAATTTGATCTAACTTACCGACTGCAGGACCAAAGTCAGCGTTATTCCCCTCTAAACTACCAACTTCATTTGCGGAGATATTATCTGATTGTTTGTAAATACCATTTGCATAATAAACCAACAAGATAAACTCTGCCAACAAAGCAATGAACGTTAGTGGATTTAAAATGGGCTCTAAAAACTCTAGGGAGTCTACAGTCCTCGTAAGGGTTTTGAATCCAAAAATCAGTATAAGAAATGCTGCCCCTCCATACACATATGCTGTTCGCTTATTCATTTTTTTAACCTTATAATTATAATTAATTATACTTAATTTGTATTAATATGAAATATAAACATCTCAAATTATTATCATTTTACATATTTCTATATTTCATTTCCATAAATTTTATTTTTTCTTCAGAAGTTAATGAACTACCCACTTTCTATGAATATGAAAATAAAGAAGATGTTGATTTCATAATTAAAAATGCACCAAACAAACTAGCCTTAAAGCGAACAAAAAAATTAATGAGTAGATGGTTTGAAAAACAAAATTGGTTAAGAGCAAATGAAATATTGCAATGGTCAAAAAATCTTTTTTTGCAAAGGGACTCCACTTATAATATTTACTACTTTATTACTATGGATAGTCTTATTAATCGGAAAGATGTTCATTATGAAAGAGAACTTTTACCAGGCCAAATAAATACTAGTAAAGATGAATATTGGCCCGCAATACATTATGATTTAAGAACAGGTAAACAATTTTTATTTTTCACAAGATGGTTAAAACGTCAAGAGGATGTATTTGTATCTGAATATGACCCAAAAAGTAATGTATGGGGGCAAGGCATTCCGCTTAAGAATATTAATACCAGAAGAGCAAATGAGGCAGTTTTTTCATCATCAATAGATGGAACAACAATAGTTGGTTTTAGATCCAAAAGAAATAACCCAGATGATAGCGATATATATTTATCTAAAGGAAAAGAGCTTAATTGGAACAAGCCTATAATATTACCACCCCCTGTCAATGGACCGAATGAATTTGAAGCTGGAGGCTTTATAACCGCTAACGGCACTAAACTAATTTTTTCCTCTGACAGACCTGGAGGCATTGGTCCTCATAGAAGTAAACTTGGAAAGGATTACGGAAATCAAGACATTTATGTATCTACTAAAGCGAGCGACGGCTCTTGGTCAGAACCAATAAACCTAGGAAATAAAATAAATACACCTGGAGCAGAAATCACACCTTTCTTAAGCTACGATGGACTTACATTATATTTTAGTAGTAACGGACACCCTGGATTTGGTGGTACTGATGTGTTTAAATCCACTAGAGCAAATAAAGACACTTGGACTGGCTGGAGTACACCTGTGAATCTTGGTAAATATGTAAATACAATACATAATGATGAAGGTTATAAAATGAGCCCTCTGGAAAATTATGCCTATTTCGATAGCGATAATAAAGAAAACGGAAAAGACATATTCAAATTAAGAATTCCAAAACCTTGTGAACCTGAAATAAAACGAGTAAAAATCGAAGATTTAGATAATTATCCATTAGATAGTATCAAAGTTTTAGCTATTGATCCTTGCGACAATGATACTCTAGATGCAAAATACACTGATTCTACTGGTATTGCCATTCTTCTAATACCTTGTGAAGAAAAAACTGATAAAATTAGTTCTGAAATCGCTCCAGGAAATACTCCAGGGAATAGTCCAGGGAATACTCCAGGGAATTCTCCAGGGAATTCTCCAGGGAATTCTCCAGAAAATACTACATCAATTGAGGATAACAATGATCAGCTTCCACCGTATATATTAACT
>JAYPLH010000063.1:0-2527 GCA_038365355.1 Fidelibacterota bacterium | reverse complement strand
AAATACTACATCAATTGAGGATAACAATGATCAGCTTCCACCGTATATATTAACTGTTGATAGTGATGAAAATTTTCCAGTTACTGCAAACCCAGATAATGAAGAACTTGATAAAAAAAATATAGTTCCATTATCCAAACCAAATACCGCTCATAAAGATCCGTTAGATGAAGTTTTAAGAAAAACTATTTTTACAAATTCAGACTCATTAAAAAAAGACAAAACCATAATAACTTTGCCTCCTAATAGTGTAAAGTTAATATGGCCTTTAGTATCATCAGACTCAAGCCAGTGGTCTTACCATGCTGTATCAATGTACATGGACCATGATGAAAAAATTGGATCTGTTAAGGATTATAATTGTAATGATCAAAGTTATGATCTTCCTGACGGTTATAATCATAGAGGAACGGATATAATGCTTTGGCCATTTAGTTGGAATATGATGGATGAAAACATTATTAATGTGGTTGCAGCTACTGATGGCATTATTATTCACAAAATGGATGGAAACTATGATAGGAATTGTAGTATTGATTCAAAAGATAATATCTCAAACAGCATTTCTCTACTACATAAAGACGGATCAATATCTTTGTATTACCATTTAAAAATTAATTCTGTAACAAAAAAAAATATTGGCGAAAAGGTAGAAAAAGGGGAGGTTATAGGACTAGTCGGTAGCTCTGGACATTCAACAGGCCCTCATCTTCATTTTGAGCTTTATGACTCTCAAAATAAAGTAGTTGATCCTTTTGGAGGTCCTTGTAGTGGGAGATCTTGGTGGGAGGATCAAAAACCATATTTTGATACAGCTATAAATCACATTTATTCTCATGAAAGCATACCGCAGCTGCCTCATTGTCCAGAACCTGAAATCATTTATGAAAGTGATCATTTTTTTCAAGGGGATACCGTATATCTTTCTAGTTACTTTAGAGATTTATTACCTAACGAGCCTAGCCTACACAAGGTACTGACTCCATCAGGAAAAGAATTTAAATCTTTTGATTTTAAGACAGATATATTTTTCAAAGTATACCCTACTCTAACTTTTATAAATATTCCAAAAAATGGAGAGACTGGTGAATGGACATATTCAATAAATTTCCTTAGAAAAAATTATTCTTGGAAATTTTATGTTAATCAAGGACCTAGGCCTATAAAAGAAAAACCTAAAAAGCCAACAAAAAGAGAACAAATTACGCTTACACTAGCCCAGCCAAAATCTGCAAGAGATTACACGTGCCAGAACAATAACCAAGTTTATTTCTCTCATGATAGTGACGAATTAAATAAGTATACCATTTTTGTACTTAAAAGAATAGTAAAATACCTTCAAGAAAATGGAATGAATGATGTAAAGGTTACAGGATTTACAAGCTCTGTAGGTTCAAAGAAGTATAATTTAAATTTATCAATGCGGAGAAGTTTTAATGTTGCTAAATACTTTGAAGAGAATGGTATAGAAACAGTGCAATCATTCGGAAAAGGTGAGAATAAAATTATTCGTGATCAATGGGGTCGTGAAATCGAAGATAAAAGCCGCAGGGTGGAAATTTGTTACAGAAGATAGCTAAAAATATTCTTCTATTTTAAAATCATTATAGGTTTCAATATTATCATCACTAAAAAGCTTAGCTTTAACCTCATAATTCGTATAATCAATTATATAAACTGCTTCATGGTCTGAAGTAATAACCAAACTTCCTTGTTTCCTATCTAATGGTATTAGTCCAATAATTTTACTTTTATGGATTTTTTTACTTTCATCTAATATTTTTATCTTTCTAGTTCCTTCAATGACCCAAAAGCTAATTTTTCCTTTAATATCACCGACTAGAAATGAACGATCATCATTGTCCCCATTTATAAATGAAATAGCACTTGGTTCATTCCTTGTCCTTGCATTCCCAATGTATTTATTGGATAGAAAATCATAAAGATGGATTCTTTTTCTTCTATCAGCTATAAGTATAACATTTCCAAAATTTCGATCATCCAAAGTAGACATATCAATTATACGTGGTCTATTCTGCTTATTGACATTTACAAGTGATAAGGATGAATCCATGATGCTCCAAACTCTTATAGTATGATCCGTATGCGTGGTCAAAAGAAAATCATTATCATTAGATAAATGGGATTTTAGCCCATAGATGGAACTTTTGTAATTTGAATAAAAATAATTAATAAGCTCACCTCCCTCATTAAGTATGATCCCAGATGGATCATTACCAACAAAATATAAGTATTTACCATTTTGAGATATATTTACACTTGAAAAAATAGTATTGTTACCTGGGGGATAGTATTTAGACCATTTTTGATTTCCCCTCATATCCATTTTTAGTACATTGCCATCTGAATATGATACCGCTATTGAATTTGAATATAAATTCATGTCCATAGATATAATTGAACTAGAATTTCTACTGAATGATGCAATCACCTTAGGAACAGATAAATCCCATAGCTTTATTTTTCCAGATGAAAAACCAATAGCTAAATATTTAATTCGGCCATC
>JAYPLH010000306.1:0-1643 GCA_038365355.1 Fidelibacterota bacterium | reverse complement strand
GCCCACCTCTTATCTCGGTTCCAATGATTATTTCAATCAAAAGTGAAAAACCTAAGATCAAAAAAACCCATTTAATATTTGATGGATAAATACTGTTTTTTTCTGAATCCGGGTGTTGAATATAATAAGACTCTTGAGCAGCATATAAGAGTAGCATGACAATAATTAATGCTAATAGTAAATGTAAGGTAATAGTGATAGGATTTAAAATGGTATGAACCAATACCGAACCTAACCATCCTTCTATAAGTGTTAAAATAAATGCAATTACAAGGGGCCACTTTATTGTTGGCCTATGAGAAAAATATTTAATAGCAAAAAAAAGTGCTATCGTTATGGTAAGTCCAACTAGAGCACCAAATAAACGGTTACTGTACTCTATCCAAGCTAAAACAATATTAAACTTAGCCGGATCTATATGGTCAGGTAACTGACTTACGTTGGTAGGGGGAATCCACCTATCAAAACATTTAGGCCAATCTGGACAGCCCATTCCTGCGCCAGAAACACGAACCAATCCTCCAACGAAAATCAATAAATACGTAAGACCAGTAGAAAGATATGAAAATGTTCGAAATAAATTCATAATTAGACTCTAAAGTTAAAAAAATAAGGATGCCCACGAAGTAAGATTTTATGCTACTGATAAGGGAACAAATGTTTAATTTAGATTATATATATTCTATCAAAAAAATGATTTTAAATAGGCTAGAGCCAGGAACACAATGCAAAGTCCTCAGTACGGGGGAAAAGGGTATACTTAAGCAAATTTATTTTTACCCTACTAAGTTTGAGCTTGAATTCCCTGATGGCAGAATTTCGCATTACACCACAAAACAATTAGAAATTGATGGAGTTTCTCAAGTAGAGGCAACATTTAAAAGCCCTTCCATTCCAAAAGATGGTAAGGGCGAATGTTGGAGCGATTGGTTTCCATTTCAACATGAAAGTGTAGTGGAACATCACTTTGATACTTCTGTCGATATTATGTGGAAAATGTTAACATCATTAGAAATGTATAACATATGGTTTTTTGGAATACAGAGAGCATTGCCTTTAAATGACGTGGATAGGTATGTGCACAAATATTCTTTTGAACACTTTAATTTGGCACCAGGAAAATACTTTAAGGTAAGGCCTAAATCTCTAGCACCATATTTTAAATGTAGAATAATGACCATAGAAAAAGGGAAAGAATTTGGCTTTTCCTTTTCTACAAATCCATTTGTAGAAGAATATATTCATTTTTCATTGCGTGAATCCCAAAATGGAGTTTGGGTCAAGTGTTCCAGAAATTCAGAAGGTGTTTTCTCTTTACTAAGTCATTTTAATTGGGAAGAAAAATCTAAAATACTTCTTAAGCTTGATAGTATTATTCCCAAAGTTGAACAATCTACTGAAGAAAATGTGGGTCACTCTGAAGATTCTAAGCAAGCTGGCGGTCTAGAATCTTTATCTCAAAATGAGCAAGTTGCCTACCTTGTTAACAAAGGATTAGATGGCGATATGGATATCGTCAATTCTAACCAAAGCAAAGTTATACGAGGCAAAGTAAAGGCAATGATTGTCAAAATCAATAGAGGTTCCTTGGAAAGACCTCCTATGCCTGAAATTAGTGCTGCAAGTAGCACTCCAACTTCATC
>JAYPLH010000305.1:0-1645 GCA_038365355.1 Fidelibacterota bacterium | reverse complement strand
TTTTTCATCATCCATTATACTCCGCAACAACCAAAAGAGATTATCCAGAAAGACGCAAACGCTGGAAGCCTCTTTTTGATAAATATGGTGTTGATTTAGCACTCCAAGGACATGATCATACTTACGCTCGAGGATCTGAAAGTTTATATGAAAAGAATCTATTGACAGGTACCAATATTAAAGATGCCACAGGCACAGTTTATGTTGTATCAGTCAGTGGACCAAAACAATATGAAATAAAACCTAACTGGGATCAATATGAAGCCACTAGACATAAGGCTGGTGAAAATAAACAGCTATTTCAGGTTATATCCATTGACGGCAATAAGCTTTCATATAGATCATATACTGCTATTGGTGATTTATTTGATTCGTTTGATTTGATAAAAAATGAGAATGGAATAAATAGTCTTAAAAATAATTAGTTACAGCATTCAGTGCATAACTTTTGATTTTTAAAATGTCCAAAAGAAACGATACCCGCGCCTAATAATGTAAGAATTCTTTCTCCAGTTTCACCAAAATAATCATGTCCAAAGAAAACTGCGCTTAAAAGAGTGGCTATGCCAAATATTCCATATAGATAGACATTATATTTTCCATGCATCTTACATCCAAGTGATAATGCTATAATGCTCGAAGGAATAACAAAGTAAAGTAGTGTTTTATGAAAGTCTTCTGAACCTAAAAAAGTAGTGGAAATTGCTGGTAAAAAAATAATAGCAATAGGCAATAAAAGACAATGCAATGCGCATACAACTGAAAAACCAATTGCAATGTTGTCTAAATTAATATTTAAAGCGTTTTTCACGAGATTATAATATCTAATTCTTAAGATTTTGTAAAGCGTTTATTTAAAAATTTCTTTAATAGCTTGGATTACCTCTGCTGGAGTCTCCTCTTGAACAAAATGTCCTGCTTGAGTTTTTATCACCTTAGCCTGAGGTAGTAATCTAGAAGTTCGTCTTCTTAGCTTCCACATTACAGGATCATTCATTCCCCAAACAATTTGTGCAGGACCATTATATGAACCAAGATATGACTCAATTTCTTGTTCAATCGGTACGCTTGGATGATGCATACTGTTTGGAACCATTCTAGCTAATGCTAATGGACCACAATTGTCTTTAAATTTTTTTAAAGGATATTTATATGCTTTCATTGTTTCTGAGTCAAATGATCCAGGAATACTTGCAAAACGATTTAAAAATGATAGCGGAAAATTTAACCCTCTAAACAAAAAACTACTAATAAGCGGTACTTGTGAAAGACTGTGAAACCAAGTAGGCTTAAATCCATCTTTTGGAGCAGTTATTGCTGTGTTCATCACTACTAAGCCATCAATTTTTTTTCCTGCTTTCATTGCGCCTGCAATTCCAATCATACCTCCCCAATCATGAACAACGAGACCAATTTTTTCCTCTTTAATGCTTGAAAAGAATTTTGCCATCCATTTACTATGAGCTTCAAGCGAATGTTCATTGAGACTCACCTTTTCAGAAAATCCAAAACCAATTAAATCAGGAATAATATATCTATGACTATCATCAAGCCCATCTAAGACTTTTTTATATAAATATCCCCACATAGGATTTCCATGCACCATAACAATAGGTTTACCTGAGCCTTTTTCCATAACATGCAT
>JAYPLH010000062.1:6131-8781 GCA_038365355.1 Fidelibacterota bacterium | reverse complement strand
TCATCTCATTTGTTGATGGAATAAATGATTTTCATGTCGAAGGAACTATTGAAGGAAAAATTTTAAAAAATAAAATTGGTAATAATGGTTTTGGATATGACCCAATTTTTTTTTCTAAGGAATCTAATTTATCTTTGGCAGAAATGGATTCAAACGAAAAGAACTTAATTAGTCATAGAGGTTTAGCACTGAAAAAATTTATAAATAAAATTAGAGAATTGTTTTAGATGATTAAGATATTATTATTCTTTTTTTCATTTAGTTTAGTTTATGGTAGTGATTTAATGTACGATTTTTCATTTAATCCTTTCTCAAAAAAAGAAAAAATTAATTTTTCATTAAATAGTATATCAAATTATCCAATTGGAATTTTTAGTCTTGAAGAGAAAAATTCTAAATTTTCGGTTTCTTTCGAAAAGTCATTTGATAAAATTGTTATAAACAAGAAGATTTTTGGTAAATCTATTACAAATCCATATACTTCAACTTTTGATGAATATATTGAATTATTATTTTTATCTAATCAGAAGTTTAATTTTTCTCAACCATTCATTCTATCAGCTTCTGATACTACAATAAGCAAGAGAACAGACAGATATATGCAAATTGCAGAAATAGATTTAGGCGCAATTGGAAAAGCATCTTTAAGAGTTCAGGGAAACATAAATCTATCAGGGAAGTTAGTCAACCAAGATCAAGAATTAATTAGGTCTTCATTCAAAGAGCAAGAAAAAACAAACTTTAAATTTGACCAGAAGCAGCAGTTAAAAGTTGAAGGTAAGGTTGGTGAAAGAATTACTATTTCCCTTGATCAAAATTCTGAAAGAGATTTTGATTGGGAGAACACCATAAAAGTTGCATATCAAGGAAGTGAAGATGATATTGTTCAAAAATTAGAAATGGGTAATATTTCTTTAGCATTACCCTCAACAGAATTTGTGACTTTTTCAGGGCAAAATCAGGGGCTATTTGGTTTAAAAGCGTTAACAAAATTAGGCCCACTAAATATTACAAGTATAGCTTCGCTTGAAAAAACCAAAAAACAATCCCAAAAATATAAGGGGACATCAGAGCTAAAGCTTAACCAGATAAAAGATTATGAATACAGAAAAAATCTTTACTTTTTTGTCCATGAATGGTTCAGAAATGGTTCTGAGGAGTTTATCGAGGAAACAAATTTTTCATTAGCAATTCCTTCTTATTATCCATTAGTGAATGGCTTACATTCAATAGGAAATGTAGTTGTAAGAAATTTCGAATTATATAAAATTGATGCATCAAATAATCCTCAAGCTGATCCTGGAATAGCTTACATAAATCCTAATAATACTTCTTTGTATCCTGATAAGAGCAAAGAAGGTGCTTTTATTAAGCTTGAAAGAGGAACTGATTATACAATCAATGAAGATTTAGGTTTTATTAGAATGAGGAACTCTTTACAAAATGAAATCATTGCCGCCCACTATCAAATTTTTGATCGTACAAATGGTCAATTAGTTGTTCAAATCGGAGAAGGCATTTCAGAGGAAAATGCCAATTTATCTTTGAAAATGATTAAAGCACAATCATCACACCCAAATCATCCAGTATGGGATTTAATGTTTAAAAATGTTTATTCTATGGGATCAACTAATATCGATTCGGAGAGCCTTGAAGTCAGTATTGTCGATAATTACTCTACACCAATTAGTGATAGAACAAAAGCTGGAAGTACGTTTCTAAACCTCTTTGGATTAGATAACTTTAATCAGTCCGGAGCAAAAAATCCGGATGAAGTAATTGATTACAATAACCCTAATATTGTAAATCTTCTGTCAGGAGAAATTCATTTACCTTCTTTATTACCTTTTGTGTCTAATAATGCTTTAGAAGGTGGTAACGATAATCAAGATCTAGAATCCTATTTACAATCAGGTAAAATGTATACTTCTTCAAACAGAACAGAATACACTGGAGATTCAAGATTTACTTTAAATGTGAATTATACAAATCCTACATCCACAATTAATTTAGGATTTACTTTAGTTGAAGGTAGTGAAGAGATTTATTCCGATGGAGAGAAACTTGAAAGAGGCATAGATTATCAGATTGATTATTTTTCAGGAATGATAATTTTAACTGGTGACATTAATCCCAATAGTGATTTAGAAATATCATACGATAAGCATGATTTAGTTACTTTCGATAGAAAAATTATGGTTGGATCGAGAGCGCAAATAGATTTTAATGAAAACTCATTTTTAGGATTGACTGCTCTTTATTATGATCAAGAAATTGTCAATAAAAAAGTTGAAGTGGGATATGAACCAATTCAAAACTTTATATGGGATATTAATGGTAGATTTGAAAAAGATTTAGATAATTTGACAGCAACAATGAATCAATTCAACATTTTAAAAGGAGATAAAATTTCTAGTTTTTCAATTGAAGGAGAGGTTGCACAAGTTTTGCCAAATCCTAATTCTATCTCAAATTCAGGTACAGGTGATAATAATGGTGTAGCATTTATTGATGATTTTGAGGGTTCAAAAAGAGTTACAAATCCTTCTATTATGAGAAGATTTTGGAATATTTCATCAGCTCCATTGAATATTGAAACTAATGTTGAATATGATCAAAGAAATAGATTAAAGATGTTTTGGTATAATCC